>JAKEEL010000135.1 GCA_022616595.1 Methylococcaceae bacterium | reverse complement strand
CCCAGAGGACGCCGATCCGATCAATTAGCGGGACTGATGTGCTGCGTTGACTTTTACATTCTCGACTCGACCGATCCCGAGAATCGCTTGCGGATGGCCTGCCGGCTCACTGAAAAAGCTTGGCATGGCGGTTACCGGACTTTCATCCTGACCGATACTCCGATCCAGCAAAAAACCATCGATGATTTGTTATGGACATTCAAACCCGGCAGTTTCGTGCCGCATGTGCTCGTTCAGGACCGCGGTCGCTCCGGCGCACCGGTTGTCCTCGGCAATTCTCCGGACTCCGAAATGAACGCCAACCTTCTGATCAACCTCCGATCGTCCCCGGTCGATCCGCCCGAAGGTGTCGAACGGATCATTGAGATCGTCGACCAGGACGAGCAGGTCCGCCTCGACGGACGGCAACGCTACCGCTATTACCAGAAAACCGGGAAAACCGTACGCAGTCACAGGATTTCGGATTGAACCGCGGATATCGGTAAAGCATTGCCGGGGTCGGAATCCGTTTCAACGTCATTGATTCATGTAAAATCGTCCCGCCTGAACCCAATCTCTTTCTGAATCTCCATGGAAAAAACCTACGACCCGCACGCGATTGAGCAACGCTGGTATTCGATCTGGGAAGAAAAAGGTTACTTCAGGCCCAGGCAGCAAGGCACCCCCTATTGCATCATGA
Source organism: Methylococcaceae bacterium (assembly GCA_022616595.1). Classification (GTDB taxonomy): domain Bacteria; phylum Pseudomonadota; class Gammaproteobacteria; order Methylococcales; family UBA1147; genus UBA1147. The sequence continues at coordinate 12,134 of JAKEEL010000135.1, read as the reverse complement.
TCCCGCCGCCGAACGTGACCGGAAGCCTGCACATGGGGCATGCCTTCCAGGACACCATCATGGATGCCTTGATCCGCTTTCATAGAATGCGGGGCGACAACACGCTCTGGCAGGCTGGCAGCGACCATGCGGGCATCGCGACTCAGATGGTCGTGGAGCGGCAGCTGAGCGCGGAAGGCAAAACCCGCCACGATCTGGGCCGCGAGGCCTTTGTCGGCAAGGTATGGGAATGGAAGAATCATTCCGGGAACACCATTACCCGGCAACTGCGGCGAATGGGTTCTTCCCTCGACTGGTCGCGCGAGCGTTTCACGATGGATGAAGGACTCTCCAGGGCGGTCCGGGAAGTTTTCGTCAGGCTTTACCGTGATGGACTGATTTATCGCGGCCAGCGGCTGGTCAATTGGGATCCGGTCCTGCACACCGCGGTTTCCGATCTGGAAGTCGTCTCCAAGGAGGAAAGAGGCCATCTGTGGCAGTTGCGCTATCCGCTGTCGGACTGCCGCGGCCATTTGACCGTCGCGACCACCCGCCCGGAAACCATGCTCGGCGATACCGCGGTCGCGGTGCACCCGGATGATGAACGCTACCGGAATCTAATCGGAAAAGCGGTCAGGCTGCCGCTCGCCGGTCGTGATATCCCGATCATCGCGGACCAATATGTCGATCCGGCATTCGGCTCGGGTTGCGTCAAGATCACCCCGGCGCATGATTTCAATGATTATGCGGTCGGGACGCGCCACGGCCTGGAGATGATCAATATATTCACGGTTGACGCGAAAATCAACGGCCAGGGGCCGGAAGCCTACCGGGGACTCGATCGCTTCGAAGCCAGAAAGCGCATCCTTTCCGATCTGGCCGTGATGGGTCTGCTCGAAAAAACCGAGGATCATACCTTGATGATCCCGCGAGGCGACCGCTCCGGGGCGGTGATCGAACCCTTCCTGACCGATCAATGGTTCGTCAAGACCGCTCCGTTGGCCGAACCCGCGATCCGCGCCGTCGAGGAGGGCCGTATCCGCTTCGTTCCGGAAAACTGGGAAAAGACCTACTTCGAATGGATGAGGAACATCGAAGACTGGTGCATCAGCCGGCAGATCTGGTGGGGTCACCGCATCCCGGCCTGGTACGATCACGATGGGAATATTTATGTCGCACATAACGAGCCGGAAGCCCGCGAGTATTACCGGTTGCCTCCGGATCTGCGCTTGGAGCAGGACGAAGACGTGCTGGATACCTGGTTTTCATCGGCGTTATGGCCCTTTTCGACACTGGGATGGCCCGACAAGACCGAGGAGCTCGAAACCTTTTATCCGACCAGCGTGCTGGTTACCGGTTTCGACATCATTTTTTTCTGGGTTGCGCGGATGATCATGATGGGGATCCAGTTCATGGGCGACATTCCGTTCCGGGAAGTTTACATCCACGGCCTGGTGCGCGACGCGGAAGGACAGAAAATGTCGAAGTCGAAGGGCAATATCCTGGACCCTCTGGATCTGATCGATGGAATCACGCTGGACGAACTGGTCGAGAAACGCACCGCGGGCCTGATGCAGCCGCAAATGGCCAAGCAAATCGAAAAATCCACGCGCCAGCACTTTCCCGAGGGAATTCCCTCCTACGGAACGGACGCGCTGCGATTCACCTTTGCATCACTGGCATCCACGGGACGCGATATCCGTTTCGATCTCGGCCGGATCGAGGGTTATCGAAATTTTTGCAACAAATTGTGGAACGCGGCCCGCTACGTATTGATGAACACCGAAACCTTCGACGTAGGGCTCCTTCCCTGCGATTGCCGTTACAGCCTGCCGGACCGGTGGATCAAGTCGCGACTCCAGTCGGTCCTCAAATCCACAATCGATGCGATCGAGGCCTATCGGCTCGATCTGGCCGCACAGCAAGTCTATGACTTCGTTTGGAACGAATACTGCGACTGGTATCTGGAATTCGCGAAGATCGTTCTGCTAGACTCTGACGAAGAGACCGCCCGCGGCACCCGTCAAACCCTGGTACGGGTACTCGAAACCGTGCTCCGGCTGATACATCCGCTGATGCCCTTCATCAGCGAAGAAATTTGGCAGCGCGTCGCGCCTTTGGCCGGTGTTGAAGGCGAAACGATCGTGCTGCAAGGCTACCCGGAACCGGTACCGGAGTGCATCGATACGGCCGCGATTTCCGAGATCGAATGGGTCATGGCGGTCATCCTGGGCGTGCGCCGGATCCGGGGTGAAATGAATATCGCGCCGGGCAAGCCACTGCCGGTCCTGCTGCAAAATGCCACGCCGGATGACCGGCAACGCGCCGATCGGAATCATCTGCTCCTGACAAAGTTTGGACGCCTCCGATCGATTACCTGGATCGGCGAGGACGAAAGCCCGGACGCCGCGATCGCTCTCGTCGACCAGATGAAGATCCTGATCCCGCTGGCCGGCCTGATCGATCGGGAAGCGGAACTCGGCAGGATCGAAAAAGAAATCGGTAAACTGAAAAAATCCCTTCCCGCCGTGGAAGGCAAATTGACCAATCCGGCGTTTCTGGCAAAGGCGCCGGATGAAGTCATCGAAAAGGAAAAGGCGCGCCTCGCCGAACTGCGCTCGGCTTTGGAAAACCTCGAACAACAGGCCGCAAAAATCGGAGCCCTGTAATTCATGCATGAACCCCCGGAAGACCCGGCGAAGTCCCGCTACCGCTGGAAGTTGGGTCTATACTGGTGTTTGAACCGTCTCGGCGGCAATTCCGGGATTTTGATCCGACGATCTGAATTTCGAATCACTGAATATCAACACCCTGCTATCCGATTTGGAGATCAATCCGTGAACGAGGCATCCACCGCGTCCAAATTTCCAGTGCCCCCGGAAACGAAGCCGCAAGGTCACCGGAGCATCGAGGAATGGGTCGAGTGGCTGTCGAAACAGAAAATGCCGATCTTTTCCCATACCGCGAGACAAATCCATAAATCGATGGACAACAAACAGGTCGGTGCTCCGGAACTATCGAAAATCATCCTTCAGGACCCGACCCTGACCGCGCGGATTCTCAAACTCAGCAATAGCCCCTATTACAATCCGGCCGGATTGAAAATCCACACGATTTCTCGCGGCATCGTGATTCTGGGCTACCAGACCATCCGTGAAATCGCGCTGACCTGCTCGTTTATCGAGACCTTTGTCTCGATCAGCAGTAAACCGCAGGTCAATCAAAAAATCGCGCATGCGCTGCACGCGGCGATCCAGGCAAAGAGCTTGGCAATCCTGAATAATGATCCTTGCCCGGAGGAAGTTTTCATCGCGGCCCTGCTTTCGGACCTGGGTCAAATTTCCTTTGCTTGCTTCGACAAGGAGTTTTCCCCGCGAATCGAAACACTGAGCGCGGAAAAGCAGATACCCGTTGAACAGGCGGAACGAGAAATCCTCGGTTTCACGCTGAATGAACTTGGAACCTCACTGAGTCGGTCGTGGAACCTCAAAGGTCTCCTGGACCCGGATCCGAGCGCTGGAGAGAAAAATCTGAAACGCGGCGAATTGGTCCAACTCAGCCATTCGATCGCCCGCGCAATGGAATCGGAAAGCAATGCGGAAGGACTCGACCAAAAGCTGTCGAAAATTGCCGGGCAAGTCCAAAAACCGGTCGCTTCTCTGCTGTCCATTGTGCGCCAAAATCGCGAAAAATTCTTCAAAATGGCGATTCAATTCGGAGCCAGGGACTTTCAGAAACCGGCAATGAAACGGGCCGGCGGACAATCCTCGTCCGTTGCTCCCGAACGCCAAACGGCGAAGCCCGGGGACCCCGGCCTTCAACTTAAAATTTTGCAGGACATCAGCAACCTGCTCACGACAACCATCAATCTGAATTTGGTTTTCGAAACGGTCATGGAAGGCATCCATCGCGCCGCGGGCATGGACCGCACATTATTCGTAGTGCTGACCCCCGATCGGCGTGAATTGAAAGAAAAATCGACTCTGGGCTGGCCGATTGGCGAGAATATCCCTCCGATCCGAATTTCGATTACCGAACCGAACAATTTGTTTTCTCATGCAATTCGGCAACCTGAAGCACTCTGGCTAAAACCCGAGTGCGACAGCCGGATCGCGGCTCTTTATTCACGGCAGATCGTCGATCAAATCGGTAAATTCGAATGTTTCGCCGCGCGTCTGGCCCTGAATGGCAAGCCGATCGGATTGCTCTATGCCGATAGAATGCCTGACAAAAATCCTCTGACGCAGCAAAATTTCGAAAGTTTTTCCCTTTTTGCACGGCAGGCCAATATTGCATTGGCCCTTTCGCGATCGTCGCCGGGATGATCGGTAGGGACCTTCGACATCCCGGGATTCGACAGAAAATGAATCAATCCGCTACCGGCATGGTCCAATATTCTCTCGCCGTATATACCTTTCGTATTCTATTGGACATCGAAGGCGATTAATCTAGTATTATTGTTTGATACAACTATAAAACAAACAACCAGATCGATCGAATTTACAACCGGAATGGTCACCTCCGCGAATAAAATTCATTTACAGGGTCTCGCAAAAAGCCTGGTCCAGGTCGGACTTTTGAACGAAATCGAAGCCCAAAATCACATCGAGGAAGCGCGTAAAAAGAAAATTCCTCTGACAACCTATCTGGTGACGAACAATATTCTGGACAGTTTGGAAATCGCGAGCCATGCTTCGAAGGAATTCGGTGTCCCTTTGTTCGACCTCGATGTACTGGACACAGGCCGCTCACCGGTAAAGCTGGTCAGTGAAAAACTGATTACGCAACATCACGCGCTGCCTCTGTTCAAAAGAGGCAATCGGCTTTTCATCGGGCTGGCCGACCCCACCAATGTCCAAGCGCTGGATGAAATAAAATTCCATACCCGAGCGAATACCGAGACCATTCTGGTCGAGGAATCCAAGCTCTCAAAGGCGATCGAGAAAGCGCTGGAAGCCAATGACAAGTCGATGGCGGCCCTGCTGGACGAAGATCTGGACAATCTGCACATTTCCAGTGGCGATGAGACCGCACCCGCGGATGAAATCGACTCCGATATCGACGATGCGCCGGTTGTCCGTTTTGTCAACAAGATACTCTTGGATTCAATCAAGAAAGGAACTTCCGACATCCACCTCGAACCCTATGAAAAATTTTTTCGAATCCGCTTCAGGAATGACGGTATCCTCCACGAAGTCGCAAATCCTCCTGCCAATCTGGCCGCCCGCATCATTTCGCGGATCAAAGTCATGTCCAGGATGGATATCGCGGAACGCAGGGTTCCACAGGACGGGCGAATCAAGATGGCTCTGTCGCGCAACCGGGCGATCGACTTTCGCGTCAATTCCTGCCCGACCCTGTTCGGAGAGAAAATTGTACTGCGTATTCTCGATCCGACCAGCGCAAAGATCGGAATCGAACAATTGGGTTTCGAGGAAAAGCAACAAAAGCTTTTTCTGGAGGCGATTCAAAAACCCTATGGAATGATTCTCGTGACCGGTCCCACGGGCAGCGGCAAGACGGTGTCGCTGTATACCGGATTGAATATTCTGAACACGGGCGACAAAAATATCTCGACCGCGGAAGACCCGGTGGAAATCACGGTCCCTGGAATCAACCAGGTCAATATGAATCCCAAAGCCGGGATGACCTTTCCGGTCGCGCTGCGCGCATTTCTGCGCCAGGACCCCGATATTATCATGGTCGGGGAAATCCGGGATCTGGAAACCGCCGAAATCGCGGTCAAGGCCGCGCAGACCGGACACTTGGTGCTCTCCACACTGCACACCAACGATGCGCCGCAGACCTTGAACAGACTCGTTCAAATGGGTGTACCGGCCTACAATATTGCTTCCTCGGTTCTTTTGATCATGGCGCAACGTCTCGCGCGCAGACTGTGCGAACACTGTAAAAAGGAAGCCCACCTGCCGAAAGACCTTTTGCTGCAAACAGGCTTCAAGGAAGCCGAACTCGGCCAACTGGTGATTTACGAGCCTGTCGGATGCGACCATTGCGTGAACGGCTACAAAGGGCGCGTCGGCATCTACCAGGTGATGCCGATCACAGAAAAGATAAACCGGATCATCCTCGAAGGCGGCAACGCACTACAATTAACGGAACAGGCTAAAGCGGAGGGTGTCAATGACCTGCGTGAGTCCGGCCTGAACAAGGTACGTTTGGGTATTACAAGTCTGGAAGAAATCGATCGAGTGACAAGAGAATAGTACTATGGCACAAGAAGTAACCATGTTCGTGTGGGAAGGTACCGACCGCAACGGTGCACGAAGCAAAGGCGAATTGTCGTCGCGCAGCGAATCGACCGTCCGCGCCGAACTGCGGCGGCAGGGGATCAAGCCGATCAAGATCAAGAAAAAGCCCAAGCCCCTGTTCGCCACCGGGAAAAGGAAAATCATTCCGAAAGACATCGCGGTTTTCAGCCGGCAGCTCGCGACCATGATGTCCGCCGGCGTCCCGCTGGTCCAGGCATTTGAAATTATCGGTCGTGGCCACGAAAATCTTGGTATGCAGGAACTCGTCCTCGGAATCAAATCGGACATCGAAGGCGGCGATACCCTGGCGGAAGCCTTGGAAAGGCACCCGCTGTATTTCGATGAACTTTTCTGCAACCTGGTCCACGCCGGTGAACAGGCGGGCGTACTGGAAACCCTGCTGCACAAGATCGCCCAATACAAGGAAAAAACCGAATCCCTGAAAGCGAAAATCAAAAAAGCCCTGACCTATCCCACGGCAGTCCTCGTGGTCGCCTGCATTGTCACCTCGATCCTTTTGATTTTCGTCGTACCGACCTTTGAAGAACTGTTTCAAGGTTTTGGTGCCGACTTACCCGCGTTCACCAAAATGGTCATCGACCTTTCCAGATTTCTTCAGGATAGTTGGTATGTGATCCTGGGAATCCTGGTGGGTATCTTTTTCGGATTTCGGGAAGCCATGCGGCGCTCGCGCAAATTCAACCATTTTCTGCACAAGGTTTTGCTGAAAATTCCGGCGATCGGCGCGATCGTGCACAAGGCCTCGATCGCGAGGTTCGCGCGAACCCTTTCGACCATGTCCGCAGCCGGAGTTCCGCTGGTCGAGGCGCTGAGTTCGGTTGCCGGAGCGACCGGAAACATCGTCTACGGAGACGCGGTCATGAAAATGCGCGAGGATGTCGCGACCGGACAACAATTGCAGGCATCCATGCGCCAAGCCAACCTGTTTCCGAACATGGTCATTCAAATGGTCGCAATCGGCGAGGAGTCGGGCTCCATGGACAGCATGTTGGAGAAAGTCGCCGACTTTTTCGAGGAAGAGGTCGACAACGCCGTGGACAACATGAGTAGCTTGCTCGAACCCATGATCATGGCCTTCCTCGGAATCGTGGTCGGCGGATTGGTGGTTGCGATGTATCTGCCGATTTTCAAGCTTGGGTCGGTTGTCTGAAGGCGAGCCGCGAACCTGTCTCGTCGGCAGGGATTTTGGACGAGTCAATCGCGGTTTCCGCGGGTGGGAATAAGCCGACGAATCCGCATCCGGCCCAACCTGCGTCCCTCCGAATCGGGAAGCGGACACAACCGGCTTGGGTCGGAACGGCTCCAACCGCGGCATGGGCCTGATACAATTCCTGCAAACAGACCCGACACTCTTGATCATCGCAGCCGGGTTATTGGGCTTGATGGTCGGCAGTTTCCTGAACGTGGTTGTCCATCGTCTTCCGATCATGATGGAACGTGCATGGCACAGGGAGTCCACCGAATACCTGAAGCTTGCCGCGGAACCGGCCGGTGAACAGGAAGCCTTCAATCTGGTTCGACCCGCGTCGCGCTGCCCGAAATGTCATGCGCCGGTTCGTCCCTGGCAGAACATTCCGCTGATCAGCTATCTGATTCTGGGTGCCAAGTGCGCGAACTGCAAGACTCCGATTTCGCTCCGCTACCCGATCGTTGAAGGGCTCACGGCGATTCTTTCCGTGCTGGTGGTCTGGCATTTCGGATTCAGCTTTCAGGCCGGGATGGCCCTGATCTTGACTTGGGCCCTGATCAGTTTGAGCCTGATCGATATCGATCATCAACTCCTACCCGATTCAATCAGCCTGCCCTTGTTATGGCTCGGGCTGGCCCTGAGCATCCCGAAGGTCTTCACGGACAGTCATTCCGCGATCATTGGCGCGATTTCCGGCTATCTGAGTCTGTGGCTCGTCTATCAAGTGTTTAAAAGCCTGACCGGTAAAGAAGGCATGGGATTCGGCGACTTCAAACTACTGTCCATGCTGGGCGCCTGGATGGGATGGCAATTCCTGCCTGTAATCATCCTGTTTTCATCCTTTGTCGGCGCGTTAGTCGGCACAATCCTGATCCTGACCGGAAAACACAGCCGTTCCGCGCCAATCCCTTTCGGTCCCTATTTGTCCGCGGCAGGATGGATCGTCCTTTTGTGGGGAGAGCGGTTTCTGCAGTGGTATGGTCAAATTATCGGCTGAGCGGTTCTAGCTGTCCCGTGAAGTTACGGCTCGTGTCGTTTCAGTCCGAATTCATCCTCACAAGCGCGAAGCGATATTCAGACCATTATCCTGGATCATACTCTCGGTAATGCTAAACCCAAGTTCCCGATAGGCTTCGAATTGCACTTCGTCGAAGAACTGATCCGCGGTGCTTTGATGAGGGAATGCCGGATTTTGCGCTTTGTAGCCTTTGATCTTGAAATTGCAGTCTTTGATCAATGTCGACTTGATATACACCAGCAAGCCCCGGTATTTATTAGCGTCACCAGGATCAGGGTCGGGACGCGGATAGACGATGTCGGCGACCATATAACCCTGCCAGGAAAATTTCGTATCGGGAGGATAGGCCGGAGTATGGCGCGCATACGGTATGACGGAATCGGGGCCTTCATCCCGGAATCGGATGCGCACGCCGAAATCGTTTTCGATCCTGCGCACCGTGGTCTGAAAATCCGAAAAGGTAAAATCCGCGTCTTCTCCGCCATCGCTGACCAAAATCAGCTTGAGCTTGCGGCGGATCAGTTCATATACGGCCATATTTTCGAAATGGCCCCCGTCGCTCAACTCGACAAACGCACCGTTTTCATTGAATCCTCCGAATCGAAATATGCTGCCCAAGGCATACACCACGCCAGGAATGAAATGATTGGGAATCCGGAATACCTTCGGAATTTTCTTGATCGGATTGTGCGCCCAGTAACTCAGACGCAGATTCAACAGTGTTAAAACGAGCGACAAGATGCGGTTCCGGGTCGGCCCCTCGCCTCCAACGCCCGCGTTCGGACTCACGGCCGCACCGGAAATGGCCATCGCGGTCGCGAGCGTCATCCCGCCTTCCATAAATTCGTCCGTGGGACACCAGCCGGTCGCATTGCTCCCGCAATAACACGGTGAAAGTATGAAGTTATCCCCGCCTCGGGTTGCAATGGTCTTGTCGGCGGAATCGACCAATACGACATTGGTATTGATCAGGGGATAGGGGCTCTTCGGGTTGTGCATGAAGTCACACAAGTAGGCCGCGTCCGCGCCTTCCGCTGATCCGGTTTCATTCTTCAAAGCCTTGTCGATATCCGGCATGAAGCTCTCCATGAGCCGGTCGCGATAAAATCGGTGGATGGAAATATAATTCAGGTTGACCCAATACCCGGTCACAAGCGGTATCACAGTCAGAATCCCGAGAGTCAACGCGCGCGTATCCGGGTCATGGATGGTCCACACTGCATAGCCAAGCTGAAAGGCCAGCGCAAGAAAACCGTACAGAAACAGCGCGGCCCCGATCGCTACGATGACATCGGCGGACGGTTTTTTATCCGGTCCCAGCGAAGTCAAAAATCCGCGGATATGCATGCCTATCCCCAAAACGACGGCCAGTGGTCCCATCGCGCTCAGATAAGAGGTCGCCGCGGGCAATAATCCTACGATCCATAATAAAGCGGTCAAAGGGATCAGAACGGAAGCCCATTTTTCGGCTCTCCTGCGCCGATTGTACCAAGCGTCGGCGGATAAACTGCTTCGTTTCGAGGCCCGCTGTATCCGTGTAATAAAGGAGTAAACGACGATTCCGATCAACAATAGAATCACGATGAGCGCGCCGAACCGCAACAATAATTCGTAACCAACAAACGCGGCATCCCAGGGATAGCCATTCGGTATCCGATCTAACAGAGTTTTCAGCCACGGCTCGCTTAAACGAAGCTTTGCGGGAACCCAGAAGCCCGCGATCAACACCAGCATCGCGACCGGTAGCCAAACGATCAGGTTCAACGCGGTTCCGCGCAGAATCACACCGATCAGAGCAAAAATGTTGATGCCCGAACCCGGCGCGAGATAGTAGCCATGACTGCGTAGGAAATTCAGCATGGCGCGTTGCGAAGGACGGTCTTTTCTCGGCGTGTCCGGGTTGTCCGGAGTCGGATTGTCGGTCCCGTACGGAAAATCCTGTTTCCCCGTACTGAATGCGATGTCGTTATCCGCGGTTGCATCCTTGGCCTTTTGACTTAAGAGCCAGGTCAATGCCGAGCCGACGTAACCGCCCCCCGAAACCGTGGAAAGATAGTCGAATCCTTTCAGCAGATCATAATGCGCGAGGGCCTGGAGGACGCCCAGTGCGAAAGTCGCCGAGCGTATTCCGCCCCCCGACAGGGCCAGGCCGCTGAGGTGATCGGTGAGACTCGCTGCATCGACACTTCGCCCTGCGGACGCGCGCCATTTTTTGATATAAGCGCGTTCGGCATCGAGAAGCGCCCGGGTTCCCGGATCGTGTGTCGCGTTTCGCTGGGCAACGTTCAATTCCTGGAACGTTACCGCATCGACACACCGGCTTTCGTGACATCCATTCGAATGTTCTTCCATTTTGATAACCTCTCCATTTGGATTTTAAAGGGCAACTTAACCCGCATCGCTTGCCTCGGGTCGACGCCCTGGCCGCGTGGCAAAGTGCCAGGCAAGCACGGATTCCGGGATGGAAATCCGGATCGCTGATTCACGAAGCGTCTTTCAGAATGACATCCGCGGCTTTTTCGCCGATCATGTAGATCGAGGATACGATGAAAAAGCCCGGTATCCTCGGGAAAACGGAAGCATCGACCACGCGCAGGCCCTGAACGCCGCGTACCCTGAAATCACCATCGAGTACCGCCATCGGGTCGTCGTCCCGGCCGATCGGGCAGGAACAGGACGCATGATGTCCCCAAGCGTTGTAGCGCACGAAATCTCGCAGTTGTTCATCGGTTTGAACCGCATCGCCCGGGCTTTCCTCTTCCGCGATGAGCCCCTTTTCGCGCAAGGGTGCCGTGAGTTTACGCACGAACTTCACGCCTTCGACGACCGAATCGAGATCCTCTCCTTGGGTATCCGAGCCTTCCTCGAAATAGCGAAAGTTGATATAGGGACGGTCTTTCGGGTCGCTCGATGCGAGCTGGACTTCGCCGGCCCGATTTTCCGTATGGGCCTTGAGAACCGCCCAGGTCATATAATTGAGATGTTCTTTGATCAGGCTCGAATAGGTCGGAAAATAACCTCTGAATTTGGCCAACAGCGCGAAGCAAAATAAATCCGGCAACGGCCGTTCGGGAGCCGAACGCAAGATCACGGCCAATACGGCTCCGTTGGTGATGTAAACTCCGGAACGGTGGTTCATCCACTCGGCATACTGAGGATCGCCTTGCGCATATTTCGCGCCTTCTAGCACATCCCAGTTTTCAAAGTTCATGCGGTTCACGACCCCGACTTCATAGCGGTCCTGCAGGTTCTTACCGACACCCGGCAGGTCCACGCGCAGCGGAATATTGTGTTTGGCCAATTCCCGGGCCGGTCCTATTCCGGACAACATCAAAAGTTGCGGCGTGTTATATGCGCCTCCGGCCAGAATCACTTCGCGAGAGGCGTATGCGGAACGCAGCTCCCCGGCTTCACTGCTCGGAGTCGGGTGCGCTCGATACAACTTCGCGCCCTTCAGATATTCCACGCCGACCGCACGCTTATCGTCATCGAACAAAACCCGAGTGACCAAGGCGTCCATCTCGATAGTCAGAAACTGCGGGTACTTGGATTGCACGTCCAGCAATCGTTCGCGGGTTCCGTGGCGGGCGTGTTTCCTGGTCGAGAGCGGCGGATAATGCAGCCCGGTCGCGTTATCCTGAACCAGACGCCAATCGTT
>JAKEEL010000017.1 GCA_022616595.1 Methylococcaceae bacterium | reverse complement strand
GAGCAATTTGGCGAGGGTCGTCTTGCCGCTTCCGGAAGGACCGATAAAAACGATCCATTGCCCGGCTTCAATTGCGCAGTCCAGCCCTTCGATCACGTAAGGCGAATTCTTCTGATAGCGGAAATATAGATTTTCGATACTGAACCGCCCTTTCAGTTCCGGCAGGATAATATTCTCCGCCGCTTGTTCGACTCCCTGCTCCGGAGCCAGCCGGTTGATCGACTGGACCCGTTGCAGTCCGGGTTGAACCGTCAGCCATTTCAACCAGCCGCCGACCAGATTGTCAATGGCCGGGACACTCCCGACCGCGAGCAGCAAGGCCGCGATGAATTCGCCGGCGCTCAGACCTCGTTCGGAATAAAGTTCAATTCCTTGCCATACGAGAAAGGTCAACGCCGCTGCCTGGATGATCCGCGCCGCGAATTTCAAATAAGCGGTGTATCGGGATTTTTTCCACCTCGATTCGTTCCCGGCTGCCGTCGATGATTCAAATCGGCAGCGCATCCAGAATTCCGCTCCCTGGGCTTTAATGGTTTCGATCCCGTCGAACGACTCGCTCAGGACCTTCGTCGCGTCTTCGGAATGGATTGTCGCAACACGAGGGCTGCGGGTGGCCGCGAAGTTCAGAATCATCACGACGATCAAATGAATCGCGATATAGATCCCGGCGATTCTTGCATCGAAGAAGCATAACGCGATCCAGGAAAAAGCGACCGTCCAAAAAGCGGCGAGCAGTTCTGCGCCTTGCTCGACAAGAAAAGTCCAGGACTTGTCGTTGTCCCTGAAGCGTGCCATCAGGTCCGACGCGTTGCGTCTTTCGAAGAAATCCAGCGGTTGAAACAGAATCTGTTGAATGAAATCGCCAGTGGCCTGCCGAATGATCCGGTGGTTCAGAAACCCGACGAAAAGCTCGCGCAATAGATTCGCCAGGCAGGCAATCGCGGATGCACACAGGAACCCGAGCACCAGGAATCCGGGTGCCGCCGGACCGCCGGACATTTTTACACCATCGAGGAGGACCATGATCAGGAGCGGCGGAACTACGGCCAGCAGTCCTGACAACAATGCCATCATCAGCCACGGCGAAAACCACGGCCTGGCCGCTCTAAAAAATTTGTCGGAACCGATTCCGCGCTGATCGGTGTCGATCGCTCTACTGCGAGCCACATCCCGTTCCAACAACAGACAGGTACCATCCCAACCCTTTTCAAATTCGATTGGCGTCATTTTCCGGAAGCCCACCGCGGGATCTGCCACATGCACCTGATGACGGGATACGCCATAGACGACAAAATAATGATATCCCTGCCAGTGAACCAGCACGGGGAGATCGAAATCGATCAACTCGGCGAAGGTCGCGCTCACGCCGCGTGCGATGAAGCCCAGACCTTCACCGGCTATGGCAAGAGACTCGAGGGTCGCGCCGCGGCGATCGATGTCGGCAAGATCGCGAAGCTGTTCCAATGTGCTCTGGATCCCGTGATATCGGCATATCATCGCCAGACACGCGGCGCCGCAGTCCATTTCCTCTTCCTGCTCAACCAGTGGAAAACGGTCGAGAATTTTTTCGCCGACTCCGGCCCGCACCAACGGACTGAAGTGCCAGCGGCCCAATTTAGGGCTCGAAAGTTTTCGCAGCCGTTCAAGTTCCTGTTCGAATGAATTGATCCGATCTTCGAAACTGTTTTTGAGTCCCGGATGATGTTCGAGGATCGTTTTCACGGTCGAGTCGGGAATCACCAGAAAGGTCGAGTTCGTTTCCGTAATGACGGTGGCCGGCTGGTTGTCCGAAAACAATAACGCTCGTTCCCCGAACGTTTCCCCTTTCCCCAGCATCGCGACTTGATATTCCCGGTCGCCTTCCTGACGAACTACGCGGACTTTCCCCTGCCGGATTACATAAAGCCGGCGGTCTTCAAACGTATCCTGTCGCAACACAACCTGTCCGGAATCGACGCGCTTGATCCCGATCGTCTCGATCATCGACTCGAATTCCTTTCTGGCGATCTCGCCCTTCAGGTCGAACAGACGGGCGACCAGGCCGCCGGCGGCTTTAACCGCGGCGTAACGCGTCATGTATTCTTCGATTCTGGGATTTTTCCCCCAAAGATTGCTCAGCGCGGCGCGCGGAATTTTCAGAATTTCACATTCAGCCGTTGCCCGGGCCGTGTACTCCAGAGGGGCATTTCTAAGGGCATTGACCTCGGCAAAGCTATCGCCGGATTTGCGTAGCCCCATGCTGACATCCTTGCCGTTTTCCTGGACAAACAGGCGTAGAGACCCGGAAAAGACTAAATAAAGCCCCTCGCACGGCGAACCCTGGCTGGCAATCGTCTGGCCGAACTGGAAACGAGTCGCAACCAGGTGGCCGGCGAGCCAGGAGACTTCGTCCTCGCTCAAAGCGCTGAGAATCGCTACTCCGGATAGGAAGTCCCGGTAGCGATTCGGCATCGGTTCAATCATATCCGTTCAGTGAGTTGCATAAGCCGCGTCGAACTAGCCATCGCCACAACCTGAATGTAGGATTGAAGAACTTTATCCGGGCCAGGCCATTGGTACAGCGATCGCTAAGTCCGGCTTCGCGGCGGTTTCCCGGCAAAAGTGTCCGAACTGCACCAGATCCATCCGTTTTCGGTTAATAGGACACCAGAAAATAGGTGGTTCCGCCGAGCACCGCAATCGTTACAATGGCGGCGATTACAATCCATAGACGCTCGTTTTTGGCGCGAATCTGTTGGGTTTCTTTTTCTCCGTTCCGCTCGTCTTCTTCGCACAGCATGTCCAGGTAGGAATCCGCGGAAGCGATAAACATGGTTTTGTTTTTGACGATTCCCCCGTCCTGGACCGGCTCGCCGCTCACCCTGGTGATGACCGTGTCCTCCGCGGGTTTACACCGGACTATTTTAACTTCGTATTTGAAAGCGTTCGCGAAACTGATGACATCTCCGTCGCGTATCGGACAGGGTTCATACGCGGTCAGCGGATGGTTGTTGATTTTCGTTCCGTTGGTACTGCCCAGATCACATATACTCGCCGCAGGCCCGTTGATTTCGAGGCGCGCATGTTCCCGGGAAAGCCTCTTCAGTCTGGCGTCCTTCCAAACCCTGAACATCTGGGTTTCCCGACCGATCACAAAGTATTCTTCCGTCACGACAATGGGCGGGGGTTCCGGAAATGTCAACGGTGACAATCGGACTTCAATTTCGGCCATGTCACTTCGAATCATTTAGAAAGTTAGGGCCGGAACCTGACTTGCGATACAGCGGCGCGCCGCCAACCGGGGCGAACGACTGGTTTGAATGAGGCGGTTCGGGTGCCGGCAAGGGTTTCGGTTCGATCGGTCTGTGCGGCGGCGGGTAAGGACCGCCCCAATAGCCGCCCCCATAATAGGGATCTTGATAATAGGGAT
>JAKEEL010000134.1 GCA_022616595.1 Methylococcaceae bacterium | reverse complement strand
TTGGATGGCGTGATCCAGACCACCGAACGGGACGAATTCATTTATCATGAAATGCTGACCCATGTCCCGGCCTATGCGCACGGCCAGGTTCGGGATGTATTGATCATCGGCGGCGGGGACGGCGGCATTCTGCGCGAAGTGTTGAAGCACAAGTCGGTCGGAAAGGTGACTCAGGTCGAAATCGATGCGACGGTCATCGAGACCTGCCGGAAATACCTGCCGGGCCATTCCGATGGCGCGTTCGATGATCGCAGGGTCTTGATCGTGATCGACGACGGCTTCGATTATGTTCGGAAATGCGATCGGAAGTTCGATTTGATCATTTCCGACGGCACCGATCCGATCGGTCCGGGGGAAGTTCTGTTCACAGGCGATTATTACAGTGCCTGCAAGCGTTGCCTGAATCCGGGTGGCGTGCTGGTCACCCAGAACGGCGTCGCATTCATGCAGCCGGACGAACTCAGCACGACTGCCCGGCGCTTGCGCGAACTATTCACGGACCGCTATTTTTACAGCGCGGCGGTTCCGACCTACGTGGGTGGAATCATGGTATTCGCCTGGGCCAGCGACAACCCGTCGCTCAGGCGCTTGCCGATCGAGGAGATCGCAAAACGGGGTGAGTCGGATCCGATCAAAACGCGTTATTATAACCCGGCCATCCATGTGGCTTCCTTTGCCCTGCCACAATACGTGATCGATTCGATCGGAGACCAGACATGACCAGAATTGCTGTGGCGTGCAGTGAGCAGGGCGCATACTATCGAGGCATGGCCGAACGGCATGGCACTCCCCTGCTGATCCTGGACTGCCATAAAGTATTGTCGCAGTATCAGTCGCTTCAGGCCGCGTTACCGAATGTTGCGCTGTATTACGCGATCAAATCCATGCCCCACGAGGCCATTCTGAGAACCCTCGTCACGGCGGGCGCGGGCTTCGATGTCGCGACGGTCGGGGAAATCGAATTATTGCAGCCTCTGGCGGACAGTCCGCGCTCGACCATCCACACACACCCGGTCAAGCGAGATGCCGATATTCGTGCGGCCTTGCGCTATGGCTGCACCACTTTCGTGGTCGACAATGTCTGGGAACTCGAAAAATTCGCAGCGTTCCGTCATCGCGTCGGCCTACTATTGCGGATCGGATTCCGGGCCAGCAACGCGGTGGTCGATCTTTCCCGCAAGTTCGGTTGTCAGTTCGACGAGGCGCCGCTTCTGATCCGGCGGGCGGCAAACCTGGGACTGCACGTCAAAGGGCTCTCCTTTCATGTCGGTTCCCAGTGCGCGACCGGCGAGCATCACGCGAGCGCGATCCGAGCCTGCCGCGAGCTGATGAGCGACCCATCGATCGGAGACGGTGTGCCCTTGTCGATTCTCGACATCGGTGGAGGATTTCCGGTCGATTATCTAGAAAGCGTAACGACGATTGACCGGTTCTGTGAACCGATCCGCCGCGCGCTTTCCGAACTGCCTGGAAATATACAGATCTGGGCGGAGCCCGGCCGATTTCTGTCCGCGCCGGCCGGAACCGCGGTCAGCAGGATCATGGGCAAGGCACGCCGCAACGGAGTCATGTGGTATTACCTCGATGACGGCTTGTACGGCAGTTACAGCGGCCAGTTGTTCGATCATATGCGCTATCCCCTGCAAGTGTTCAGTGACTCGAAGCAGCGGGAGGCCGCGGTGATTGCGGGGCCGACCTGTGACAGTATCGACGTGATCGCCGAAGACATCGAACTGCCGCCGCTCGAGATCGGCGATCTCGTGGTCGGCCATCAGATGGGGGCCTATACCGCGGCCTCGGCCACGGACTTCAATTTTTTCGAACGCGCGAAAATTGTTGCCGTGAACGCGGGCCGCGGCCGTGATTCGGATGCCGTGTATTACGCAACCGCGTGATCGGTGACGGATTCGACTCGGGACCTATGCGCCTTCCTGGTTTAAAGTCCAAAAACCGAGAATCCGAACCAACCATCGGCGCGTCAATGACGATTTACCGCTGATTGGAAAGTTCGGCTCAATCCGGCTCCGGAGCTCAGCGCAAGACGCCGCAGGCGAACCTCGCCCCGCCGCCTCCCAGCGGGTCCGGGATATCCGAATAGTTATCTCCTTTCGCGTGAAGGATCAAGGCATGTCCTTTCAGGTCGCTGGTCTTGATTCGCGGGGCGACCACCGTTTCGACTACTTTGCCATCCGGACCCGCATTCAGGGCCGGAAGGTCACCGAGATGGCCGTTTCCCCGGGGACCGGCATGAACACCGGTATTGCCCGGGTCGAAATGGCCTTTCGCCGCGAGTCCGGGCACGGATTGACCATCCTTATCGGCCGGGCCGCAATTCGCCGCCTCGTGAATATGGAAGCCATGTGAACCCGCAGATACTCCATTCAAGTTCGGTATGAATTCGGTGCCCGTCGCAGAGTCCTTCACGGTGATGGTTCCGATTTTCGCACCGGTACCCTCGGCCGTCAGCGCGTGCATGTCAATTTCTAGCGTTTCTTGAGTGCAGGCGACGCAAGACACCGCGAGCAGAACGGAAGTCAGCAGAGTAACCTTGTGCATAGCAAATTCCCTCCTCGGTCGGATGATGCAGGCGGCTCGATTCGTCGAACCCTACCAAGATTGGCGGATGAAAGGCAGTTTTATTCAAGCCAATCGGCGTTTACCGCAAAATAATCATACCAGATCCGGCTCTCATTCGGAGGCTCTCAGTTTACCGGAGATTTGCGCCGAAAACGGCCCACCGAAAAGCCCGCAACAATCGCCGGATTCCCGGGTCCAACCAACCAGCCCTGTTCCACCAGACTCGAAGGGATTCGCTGAATCCGGAATCTTTCCGATATGAATGCGGTTGAACCTATCCAGACCTACATGCCGGGCGCCGAGTGTTTCGGGTGCGGCGGCAACAATGCTTACGGGCTGCAGATAAAAAGCTATTGCCGGGGAGATCAAATTCTTTGTGAATGGACTCCCGAACAAAAGCATCAGGGCTGGCAGGGAAATACCTGCGGCGGGATCCTCGCGACCCTGGTCGATTGCCATTGCATGGCCTCGGCGATGGCCTTTTCCGCTCGAATCGAAGGCTTGAGTCTCGATCAACACTCGAAGGTACGGTTCATCACCGGCAGCCTCGAAATCCGCTATCTGAGACCCACCCCCGTCGGCGTACCGGTATTGTTGGTAGCTCGCCTCGCGAATATCAGGAAAGAGCGGATTTATACGCTTCGATGCGATCTTTATTCGGGGCCGGAAAAAACCGTCGAGGCCGAAGTGGTCGCGTTTCGGACCGAAACGATTTGACGCGCACCGAATTCTCGCAAGTAACGCTGTTTATAATCGGCTTCCTGAATTCCCGAGTTCAGGACAGCAGTGCGATCGGTGTCAGTTGCTGATCAATCTGCAATCGGTTCAACAATTTGCCGGGATCATCGCCCTTCTGCCAGGCGGCAGCGCCGAATTTGATGCTCCAGTCCGTGTGATTGTCGCCGAGCGTCGTCCGGTCGTTGGCCAGTTTTGTCGCGAGTTCCTTGGCGGCCGAAAACGAAGTCTCCGGCAGAATGATCAGGAAGGTGTTATCATCGATCATCCCGATCTGGTCGGCCCAGCGCAGTTGATCTTTCAGCATTTGACTGATTCTCCGCAGGGTCTCTTGCGTATCACCGGCCGGACAGGACGATTTCAGGGAAAGGCGCAGCAGCGCGAGCGGATTTTCGTAGCGACGGCTGCGGCTGACCTGGGTATCCAGCGCCTGCAAAATCGTTTTTCGATTGAGGAGACCGGTGACCGGATGGCTGGTCTCCAAATCCTGCAGGTCCTTGACCAAGCGTTCTAGTTCGTTTTCAAGTTCGACTTGGCGGGAAATGTCAGTAAAAATCTGGACTTCGAGGGAATCCGGCGCGAGTTTGATTTTTTGCCTCCTGAACCAAAGGGTTCCGCCGTGAGGACAAGCCACATCGAATCGGTCGGAATCCTCGAAAATCGGGGCGAGTAGAGTATCCGCGGCGGATTCGGTGTCGAGCCCGGTCAACTCTTCTCTGGTCATATCGAAGGCTCTCGCGAGCGCCTTGTTGACCCACTCGATCCGTCGATTGCCCATCAGCAGAATTGAGGTTGGTAAATCTTCCAGGATTCGACAGGCGATGGATTGATCGAGCAAGTTAGCCATGATAGTCACCTTCATACTTCCCGTAGAAAGAAAAATTCACGACAGTTCGCGCCAAAACGATAACGCTTTCCAACTTCAGCCATAGCGAATGAAATTGGGACATTCTAGATTCTTACTCTGCAAAATACCAGAAATGCTGTGATAAAATATTGATTCGGTGCAAAGCGCACCGGCCGCGCGCAGCGAACCGAAATGACACCCTTCCGTCTAATCCGGAACGATCATTGCCCTTGGATTTCGTCATTCGCGGAAAGGCATTGGAAGTTTTCACCGCCGTGGTCTTCCTCCGAGCAATGAACCCATCAGTCCGCGAATCAATTGTCTGCCGAGCTGGGTACCGATTGAACGCGCCGCGCTTTTTACCAGGGTCTCGCCGATACTTTGCCGGGCTCTCGGAGAGCGACTTATCGTACGTTCCGGTTGCGGGTCAGGGTCGGTTGCTTCCGCCCCTTGTTTCAGAAGTTCGTATGCCGATTCACGGTCGATCCGCGTTTCATAGCGTCCATGCACCGGCGAGCGCGAAATGCGTTCGGCACGTTGCTCGGTACTCAAGGGGCCGATCTGTGAAGCCGGCGGTCTGATCAGAATCCGCCGAACCGGCGTGGGCATGCCTTTAGCATCCAGGGTCGAGACCAAGGCCTCGCCGATACCGAGTTCGGTGATGCATTGCCGGGTGTCGATCGCGGGATTTGCCCGGAACGTATCGGCGACGCTCGCGATGGTTTTGCGATCCCTTGGTGTAAAGGCTCGCAGAACATGCTGGATTCGTAGACCCAATTGACCCAGAACCTGTTCGGGAATGTCCAGCGGGCTTTGAGTGATGAAATAGATCCCGATACCCTTGGAACGAACCAGCCGAACCACCTGTTCGATTTTGTCCAAGAGTGGTCTCGGTGCACGATCGAACAGCAAATGGGCCTCGTCGAAGAAAAGCACCAATTCCGGACGGTCGAGATCGCCTTTTTCAGGCAGACGTTCATAGATTTCGGACAGGAGCCACAGCAGAAAGGTGGCATAGAGGCGCGGTGATTTGGAGACCAGATCGGTTGCGTCGAGCAGACTGATCACGCCGTTTCCGGAAGAATCGATTTGCATCAGATCATTCAGATCCAGCGCCGGTTCGCCGAAAAAGTATTCCGCTCCCTGTTCCTCCAGGACCAGCAGTTGACGTTGAATCGCGCCGATGCTGGCCGAAGAAAAATTCCCGTACTCGGCTTTGAGTTCGGCGCCGTTTTCACTCATAAAAATCAGCAGGGAACGCAAGTCTTTCAAATCCAGCAATAGAAG
>JAKEEL010000133.1 GCA_022616595.1 Methylococcaceae bacterium | reverse complement strand
TTTTTTGCGCTCTGACAACAGAGCAGAACAACGGCCGCGATCGGTTGTCGTAATCTCCGGTCATAAATAGCTCAACCAGCGATAATCGTATTTTTTACGGATACCCGCAAACCATCGGCAAGGCCAATAGAGAACCCAAAGCAATAACAGCCATACGACATAAGCGCGAACTAAATCCGGCGTGTAGTCCGCGGGCCATGCCAAGGGATCGAAGGGAGCGATATTCCAAGTGCCATGGCATATCCAGAACCAAATGCCAGCGGACAGACGGATCAAGTAAAGGTGCAGGATGTAGAAGAAAAATGGCACACGGTCGAAAACCATGATCCAATCGGCGATGCGCCCATGCCATTTCTCGAGTAACGGAAGCATCGCGATCGCGGGGCTCAGCGTCATCAACAGATAGTGTACGAGGGCGGGTACTTGGTCGTATTCAAAATCGACATGAGGGCATAGACCGGACCACGACCGTGGTCATGCCACGGAGAATCCGCATGACCGAGCCCCGATTCACCGTAGAGATTGAACAATCGCAACACCAGGAACGCGACAATGGACGTCCCGCCAACGAGCCACATAAGGGCGTGCCGCGGCGGGTTTGGAAGTTCGAACACAGCGCCGAAGCCGTATCCGAGAGCGATCACTCCGAGCCACGGGATCAGTGGATAAACCACCTCTACTCCCTGCATCGGATAACTGCCTGACAGCGGTATGGTTTCGCTCAGGTGCAGGATCGTCCAAAGCCATTCGAATCCGGGAAATCGCTCCGTTTTTATTGCATCCAGAGCATTGTGGAAAATTACTATCACCAGCCCGAAACCGACGATCAGGAACCGTGGTAGAAAGACCAGGAAACTGAGTACGATCATCGAGCAACCGATGGCCCAAATGACCGCCAAAACAATTATTTGGTAAGTGGCTTGCCAGACATAGCTAATCACGGTGATTTCAATAAGAATCAACCATAGCCCCCTAGTCAGCAAAAACCATGCGAGTCTTTGCGGCGAACAAAGATGGTTACGGCGATACAGCCAGGCGCTGGTGCCACACAGGAAAATAAAGACGGGAGCGCAGAAGTGCGTGATCCAGCGGGTAAATAAATAAGCCGGAGTCGACTGATCGAGATCCGTCGTTGAAAAAGGCGTCATGCTCCAGAAATCCCGGACGTGGTCCAAGGCCATCAGAATAATTACTATTCCGCGCAACAGATCCACCGACGGGACCCGCTGAGAAATTGAGCCCTCGGTTTTATCGTGAATTGAAGGTTCGCTCGACATCAGCGTTCGCTTGCCCGTGGCAAATTTTTTTCCAGGCCGCATGGATTTCGATCAAGCGCAATGAACGCCAGAGCAGCGTCTTTCCCGGTTCGGTCCGATGCCAGGTCGAAGCACCAGACGGATGGGGTAAAGGGATCACGTCGCTCTCGAAATGCTGCACGGTCAGGCGGTGGATCTGGCCGACGACCTGATTGAGTTTATCGACCGGCATAAACTGCGACACGGCAAGCTTACCGACCGGGATGATCAACGCCGGCCGCAGCAAATTCAGTTCATACTCCATCCAAGTCCTGCACCGTTCGACTTCCGCCCTGCTCGGCACCCGGTCGCCGCCCTTGGGATTCTTACCCGGAAAACACCGGCATACCGCGGCCATGTAAACCCTCTGGCGAAACTTTTCTTCGTTCAATCCGATTTCACAAAACCAATGAAACATCGTTTTACCGGCCGTCCAAGCGAAGGGTTTACCGAATTCGCCCTCCTTGATCCCGGGAGCCTGGCCGATCAGGAACACCGGTGAGGCCACCGGCAGCCCGGTGACCACGGGTCCGATCATGGCCGGGCACAGGCTGCATGACTTGAGTGCCTCTTGATGTCCCGCCAGGGTCGCTCGGAGATTGTTCACCGCGGCCGTTTCAAGCGATACAGGGCCGAAATATCGTCATCGCCATGCCCCTGTTCCATGAGGCGGGCATAATCCTCGATCGTGCTCTCGATGACTCGCGAAACGAAACTCAATTTCCGGGCCATGTCCCGACAGATCAGCAGATCTTTATGGTGAAGTTTCAATTTGAAACCTGGATTGAAGCGGTTATGGGTCATGCTGAGCCCGCGATGCTCCAGGAACCAGTTCCCCGCGGCTCCGCTCGCGATTACTTCGATTAGCCGCTCGACGGGCAACTCCTGATATTCCCCGAATGCCAGGGCTTCGCTTACGGCCTGATTGATCCCCGCGGCCATAATCTGATTCACCGCTTTGGTCGACTGTCCGGCGCCGACCGGCCCCATATGCACAATCCGTTTGCCCATGGTTTTCAGAATCGGCATCACTCGCTGCAGTACGTTTTGGTCGCCCCCGACCATCATTGCCAGCGCTCCGTTACGCGCTCCCTCGACGCCTCCCGAGACTGGAGAATCGAGGAAGCTCACTGCGCGTTGTTCAAGTATTTCGGCCGTCCGCCGAGCGGTATCGGCGCTTACCGTAGAAAAATCAACCACAACGCTTCCGGTTTTCAATCCAGGCGAAAGAGCGCCTACAACCTCCAATACATCGGGGTCGGCGGATACACAGATGCAAACGACCTCGCATAGCGCACCGAGGCCGGCCGGGTTTGCGCAGGCTTGGACCCCTGTTTCGCTTGCGAACCGAAGCGCAATGGAAGGACTCCGATTCCACACCGCCGATAATTGACCGGAAGCAGCGATGTTGCGCGCCATCGATGCACCCATCGCTCCGAGGCCGATGAATCCAGCTTGCAATTTGTTCTCCGGGATGGCGGTCATTTCGCGGTTGTCCAGACTCACATGAGATTCAGATTACCGGTAAACCGTTGAGATACCCCGTTCCAAGGGCAGGGTTGGCGTCCGTTTCATGCTATTCAATAATGCAGCAGGGAATGGACCCGATACCGCCCGATCATTTCACGGCCCCGAAGATCATCCAGTTCGATCACAAACGCGCAACCTGCGACTTCGGCTCCGAATTGCTCGATCAATTCGCAACTGGCTTTAGCGGTACCGCCGGTTGCGAGAAGGTCGTCGATCAACAGGACCCGGTCTCCCGGTTCCAGGGCATCGATATGAACTTCCAGTGCCGCCGAGCCGTATTCGAGGTCATAAGAAACCGTATGCACGTTGTACGGGAGTTTACCGGGTTTACGCAGAGGGATAAAGCCGACTCCCAACTCCCAGGCGACCAGCGCGCCGAAAATGAATCCGCGGGCTTCCATTCCGGCAACGGCCGTGATCGGTTCTCCGAGAAATGGATGCAGGATCTGATGCACGGCCAATCTCAGCGTCGCAGGGTTTTTGACCAGCGGTGTAATGTCCTTGAAAAGGATTCCGGGTTTCGGAAAATCGGGAATGTCCCGGATGTACGATTTAAGACGCTCCATAAATGTGCTCCAAGGCCAAACGTTAGACCGACTCAACCCCCGGGGAGGACCGGGCTTGATGGAGCTCCTGCAAAATACGATGATGCTGCCGATCCGGGAGATTCGAAATGGTTGAGACGACCCTTGAAATGGTTGCATGGTAATCCATCAAACCCTGATCTGCCAGTCGTTTCGCAGACTGACACGGATGTCCCTTGATCGCCCTCTGCCAAAAAATTGATCGCTGGCCATACACGCTTCCGAAAACAACGACAGTCATTCACTTCGGAAACCGGAACCGCCCATGAGTTCCGGATTTCAACAATGTCAGAAATTTTTACGCGCCGCTTGTGCGCAGGTGTTATAGTAACTGCAGATCTAGTCTATCCTATTCGGATAGACCGAGCGATGTGTAGTAGCCCATTAGCTTCATTCAACTTTCTTGTTAAAAAAGCGTCTATACCAACTTATGTCATTCGAGCAGGTTGGCCGAAAAAAACGTTACCTGGAGTGGCTGGATGATTGAAAATATCAAAGAACCGACGGATCGCGCGATAATCCACGCAATTTTTGCAAAATTGGATCCGGTCGGGATGATTATATCGACCGCTTTGGTTTTTGGACTGGGATTGATGTTCCTGACGCTTGCCCTGGTCGTTCAGGGACGCTCCGGCGATATACCGATCGGCCCGCATCTCGCTTTTCTCGGTGATTATCTTCCGGGATATCGTGTGACCTGGTCCGGTGGTTTCCTGGGGTTTGTGTACGGTGGAATGATCGGCGGCGTGGTCGGTTATTTTATTTCTCTGCTTTGGAACCTGAGCCATTATTTTTATCTGGCCCTGATTGTGAGCCGGATTCATTATTTTAGTGAGTGACCTCCGGATGATAATTTACGAATAAGTCCGCCGGGGTGTTGAAATCCCTGATTGTTGACTTCGTTTACCCGCCAGTAGACTGCCGACAGGCCTCGGCACGTTTTAGTGCGGACCGGAGTCCATTTTTAATGTAGCCTTATTTGCACATCGAAGCAGCAAGAAAAGGTATTCACCCAGAATGTTTTCAAATGTAACAAAAAAAGTATGAACCAGGAATTTTTGCGAGCAGCGATCCGCATCAATACCAAATTACTCGCATTGGTGTTTGGGCTGACTTCAGGTTTACTGTTGTTTACTGCAACCATCGTGTCCGTGGTACTGCGGGCTTTGCACCCGGGACATTATGAATTTCTGAATCTGCTCGGAGTTTTTCTTCCCGGATACGATGTCTCGGTGACGGGAGCGTTTTTAGGCTTTTTCTGGGGAGCCGTGATCGGTGCACTGTTCGGCTCCCTGATTTACTGGGCTTATGCGCGCACACTGCGCGAAAAAATCGCGAGCTATTTCGCTCTAGAAGATCCGGATAACCTGCTTCAGGGTCCCCAGACGCTGAAAATCGAAGGCCATTACCTTGGTGTGGCCACGGGGCTTGGTTCGGCCTTGCTGTTGTTTTTATCCACCAACACCCTGGTGATACGCGGGACGGCCCAATTCAGCGTGAATGCCGCGTTGTTGTCGAATTACCTGCCCGGATATCAGGTCAGTTTCGTCGGCAGTCTGATCGGAAGCGCCGAGTTATTTGTTCTGGTCTACTTAATCACAATCTTATTCGGCTTTACCTACAACAAGGTCGTTGCGCTTCGCAACCGGGATATTCCCTCGTTATTCGACTACGAGCCGGCACGGCCCAAGCCGATTCCATTGAAACCCGCTGATCATGTCTGCATTCTTGGCGCGGGGCCCGCGGGTCTTGCGACAGGACATGAGCTGAGTTTGAATGGTACGAAAGTCACGGTGCTGGAAAAAAACAGTTATGTCGGAGGATTGTGCCGCACGGTTCATTCCAAGGGTTATAAATTCGATTTGGGCGGCCACAGGTGGTTTACCCAGAATGAATCGCTGAACAATTGGTTTCGGCGTTTGATGGAGGGAGAGATCATTTTGGTGAACCGGATCAGCCGAATTTACTATGACGGAAAATATTTCAACTATCCGATAACCTTCGGCGACGTAATCAAAAACACCGGGATATTCACAATGCTATGGGCCGGCATAACTTATATTCAGTCCTTCATAGTTTTCAATGTGCTGAACCGGCCGGTAAAAAATATGAAGGATGCCTATACCCAGCAGTTCGGCAGCAAACTCTATGAAATGTTCTTCAAAATCTATACCGAAAAGGTTTGGGGGTTGCCCTGTGAGCAACTGTCCGCCGACTGGGTCACCCAGCGGAGCAAGGGATTGAACATTCTCACCGTGATCCGTGAGGCGCTCGTAAAGAGCCGCAACGTGGTCAGTCTGGTTGAAGAATTCATGTATCCGCGCGACGGTTACGTGCGTATCCCGGAACGCATGGCGGAAGATATCGTAGGGGCCGGTAACGAGGTTCTGTTGAACAGCGGCGTGAAGAAAATTATCTATAAGGGTACACGCGATTTCGAAATTGTGTATCGATCGCAGGATGGTACTGAGCGGTCCGTTCACGCGGATTCGGTGGTTTCGACCATTCCGATGGGCATCCTCGCCCAGATCATCGAGCCGGCCTGCGAGGAAAAAGTCCTGAAGGCCGCGAAAAGCATGGAATTTCGCGATCTGATCACCGTCAATTTGATGCTGAAAAAGAAACAAGTGTCCACCGATACCTGGCTCTATCTGCAGGACAAGAACCTGATTTTCGGCCGCTTGCACGAACCCAAGAACTGGAGTCCCGCGATGGTGCCCGATGAAGCTCATACCTCGGTGGTTCTCGAGGTGTTCTGTACCATCAACGATCCGCTCTGGTCACTCTCCGATGACGAGATCGCCATACGGTGCGTCGACGACCTGGCCGACAAATTGGGTTTTATCGAGCGCCACGAAGTCGAGGGTTGGACCGTGATCCGGACCGGACATGCCTATCCGGTATATGATCTGGATTACCATAACAAGGTGAGTATCGTGACCGAATTCCTGGGTCGCTTCGAGGGCCTGCACATAGCGGGACGCGGCGGAACCTTCCGCTATAACAATGCGGATCACTCCATTGAAATGGGGCTGATGCTGGGACGAAAGATCCTGGGTCAGCCGGTTGATCATATGCAGGTCAATACCGAACATACCTACCACGAAGAGAAAAGCCTTGAAGGCCCGAAGCGGGACCATTATGGCCAGTCCGCGGTTGGCTGATCCGAGCGGACTCTTGGCAGGAACTCAAACTCGGGCCCGTCCCGAAAACCTGTGAAAGCAGTCATTACTTTTCACAGTATCGACGATAGCGGGTCCGTGATATCGTTTCCGCGCGGAGCGTTCCGAAGTTTGATCGATGCAGTGGCGAAGTCGGACATTCAGTGTTGTGATTTGGATTTGCTTTTGGACCCCGGCACGGACAGCGGGGTCGCGATAACCTTCGATGACGGCATGGAATCGGTCTATTCGAATGCGCTGCCGATCCTGCAGGAATACGCCATGAAAGCACATTTGTTCCTGACTACGGGGGTGATCGGGAAAACCAATCACTGGCCCGGCAATCCGGCGCTCGCCCCGGAATTCAAAATGCTGGACTGGAGCCAGATCGAGGCGTGTCACGCCGGTGGATTGTTCATCGAATCGCATACGCACCTTCATCCGGACTTACGTAATTTGGACCGCGACGGATACTCCAGGGAGTGCGAATCGAGCGACGACATGATTGCACAGAAACTCGGCCGACGGCCTCGGTATTTTGCCTATCCCTACGGATTCAATGATGAAAATACGCGAAACTTCATGCGGAATCGGTATCGAGCCAGCTTTACGACGGAATTGCGTTATCTGAAAGCCGAGGACGATTATGCCGCGCTGCCCCGGCTCGACAGTTTCTATCTGAAGCCGGCTTTTTTACACCGCGGGCTAAATTCACCTGTTACCCGCTCGTATCTCTCCTTTCGGAGTCTTTTGCGTCGCCTCCGAGGGACTCAATAACCGCCGTTGGGCGAGTATAGCCCGGGAATCGGAAACACCAAGGCATAATAGGCTTCTTTGCCGATCCAAGTCGTATGAATAAGAGTCACAACGGGTCCCCCCGAATCAGCGTTATCATGCCGGTCTACAATGGAGCCGGCTTCATCCGGCAGAGTCTGCCGCCTTTGGCCGCGATGCTGGAAAGAAAGGAGATTATCGAGTTGCTGATCGTCGATGACGGTTCGACCGACGACTCCGTTGAAATCGCCCGCGCGATGCAAGCCCGCATTCTCTCGACGAACGGCCGTCTCGGTCCCGGCGCTGCGCGCAATCTGGCGGCGGGGTTGGCGGAGGGAGACGTTCTGTGGTTCATCGATGCCGATGTTGTAGTGCATGACGATGCCGCGAGAATCATCGGCGCGGAATTTGCGAATAATGAACTCGACGCGGTGTTCGGTTCCTACGACAATCAACCGCCCGCGGAAAATTTTTTGTCGCAATATAAAAATTTGGTGCATCATTTTTATCACCAGCAAGCCAAAAAGAACGCATCCACGTTCTGGTCCGGGTGCGGAGCAATCCGCAAGAAAACCTTTCTCGCAGTCGGGGGCTTCGATGTGGAAACCTTCAAGCATCCATCGATCGAGGACATTGAGTTGGGCTACCGGGTTTGTGCCGCGGGCGGCAGGATCCATCTGCTGACTGAGCTGCAATGTACACACTTGAAGGTCTGGAGATTCGTGAACCTCGTCCATACGGAATTTTTTCGGCGGGCACTGCCGTGGTCGCGGTTGATCATCCAGCGCAGCGGGTTGATCAACGATCTCAATGTCGGTGCGCGAGAGCGCGTCAAAGCCCTGATTGCGGCGTTATTCGTTTTCGTTCTGATCGCGGCTGTTTTCGGTATCCTGCCAATTTGGTCCTTGGGGTTGGCATTCGCCGTCGTTACGGCGGCAAATTGGGATCTGGCGCTGTGTTTTTTTCGACGCCAGGGTGTTTTATTCGCGCTTGGCGGATTGCTCTACCATCAGATCTATTATCTGTATAGTTCCGCCGCCTTCGCATGGGCGCTCCTGGAACATCATTTGTTTGCGGGAACTCCGTCGAATCCCTGATTCCTGATTTGTTCGCCGCGCGTGAATCCGGCGGCTTCGATGGTCTCTGCTAGCATACTCATTTCTCTTAAGACAACAAGTGGATAAGGCCATGAACTTTCTACGTCTGTCCTGGTGGTTAACCCCGGTGATCAGTTTTTACTGGGTCCGGGCCAGAGATCTGAGTGTACGTTCCAAATTTGACAAAACGCTCTCTTGTCTGAAATGGATCAGACGTATGCGCGGAGCGGACATCAGGCCGCTCGGACAATGGACTACCGAATATTACATCACGCAAGGCCATGCGCAATATGAACTCGGTCAGATGGATGCAGCCCGGCAAAGTTTCACGGGTGCATTCCGAGAACTGAAAAAGGCGGATATCTACACCCGCATGGAAAAGTCCTACCTCGCGTTATATATGTTGACCACCCACCCGTCATTGAATTTAGAAAGCCAAGACACGACCGACATACAGGAAATCAATCTCGATAAAATTGAACCCGATCTTCGAAACTATTACCCGCTCAGGGCACATCCCGAATGGGAGTGATCGCAAACGGTGGCATTCGCGAGCTGGGAAAAACCAAGTTTGATGGGCAAACACCGCATCGTTCATTCCCCCGACGGTAGGAATGCTCGGCGGGCGGAGAAATCAAGCGGCTTCCACCCGGTTGCGGCCCCTATCCTTGGCGCGGTAGAGAGCTTGATCGGCCAAGTGAAGAAGGTGTTCTACATCGCGTCCGGCGGGATATGCCGCCACTCCGATGCTGACTGTGACCAGGCGCTTTAATGCGAGACCTTTAGGATTCTCGGAGGCCAGCGCGCAGCGCAAACGTTCGGCCAGTTTCGATGCGGCAGCGAGGCCGGTATCGGGAACGATCGCGATAAACTCCTCCCCGCCCCAGCGGCACAAGGTATCGAAGTTGCGCAGGGCTTGCTGCATGATCCGGGCCGCGTACTTGAGCACTTCATCGCCCGCGGCATGGCCCAGGCTGTCGTTGACGGATTTGAAATGGTCCAAATCGAGAATCATCACACTCAGCGGGCGGCCGTAGCGCTGGGCCTGCGCAAATTCCTGATCGAGCCGGTGCAGGCCATAGCGGCGGTTGGGCAGACCGGTGAGCAAATCGGTGTTGGCGGCCTGCTCCAGCTTGCGGTTGGCAAGGGCCAGCGCCTTCGATCGATGTTCCAGTTCGGCGTGCTCCTTGCTCAGCTCGGCCTGCAAGGCACAAATTCGCTGGCCGGCGCGGATGCGCGCCTGAAGTATATTGAAGTCGACCGGCTTAGTGACGTAATCGTCGACTCCAGCCTCGAATGCCCGGATGTAATGATCCCCGCCGTTATGGGCGGTCAGCATGATCAGGTATAGGTCCCGTCCGATCGCCGATTGGCGCAACGTGCGGCATAGGGTCAGCCCGTCCATCGGCTGCATGGACCAGTCGGCCAGAACCAATTGAGGAACGTTTGCGAAGATTTCTTTGAGCGCCTGCTGTCCGTTGCGGCAGGTGCGCAGCCGGTGGCCTGCGGTGGAAAGCTCCAGGGTCATCAGCGCCAGGAATAAAGGGTCATCGTCGACCAACACGATGTCCAGACCCGGCATCCGTTGTTCGATTGAGACCTGAACCGCCTTGGCCGCTGGTATCGGCAGGGCGGTTTGGACTTCAATCAATTTCGCCCAGTCGAGCCAGGCGGTTTCGATTGCCTCCAATAACCCGGGGAGTTGTTCCTCAGGGAATCGCTGTTCTTTTACCTGACGTTCCAGCCCCGGAAGCATCGCTTCCCGTTCCGGTGAAAGACACCAGTCCGCGATGCTCCGTGCCAGTCCAAGCTGGCCGGCTAAAGCTGCCGTACGCGTATCGGTTGCCGAAACCGGATCGCGGTCATGCGCGAGAGCATTGCAATAGATTTCGGGCAGTTTCCAATCGGCCAGCAGCAATCGGGTGAGTTCGCGGCGGTCGAGATTGAAATGCTTACGTTCCCGAGCGATCAGATCGCATTGGGCTGCTTCCTCGATGACTCGCGCATATTCCTCGGGCCAGGCAGTGGCCAGGGCGAGCTGTCCGATGTCGGCGAGCAATCCCAGGGTGAAGGCCTCTTCCGAGGCGATAATTCGCTGGCGGGCGGCCAGAACCCCCATGGCCGCCGCTACAGCGAGCGAGTGCAGCCAATAGCGCGGGTAATCGAAACCCCGGCAGGGCCCCTCGCGGTATTTTCCGATGAGCGACAAACCCAGTATCAGATTGCGAACCGCTATCAAACCGATCCGTCTCACCGCGTCCTGGGTGGCGACGACCGGCCGCCGCGAAGCGATCAAAGGCGAGTTGGCAAATTTCAGAATCTTCGCGCTCAAGGCCTGATCGGCCTTAATCAGGTGGGCCAAATCTTCGAGGGAAACATTGTCCTGGCCGCTCAGTTCGATGATTTTGAGCGCAATGCCTTCCGGCGAAGGCAGCCGTTCGACCGCCTTGAGTTCGATAAACTGCGAGTCAGGCATAGCCCTGCTTATGCTACAGACCGTTCACCAGTGCGCCGGCACTGCGGACATTGGCAATCCGGTTTCGCAACTGGCCTCCGGACGCGATGGCCGATCGGTTTGCGTTCTGTGGAGCCAGGGTTCCGGTGCAATTTCAGGATTGGATGCGGATTCATCGTTGTATTTCCGGCCATTCGATTTCTTGAAGTATAGATAGCGATCCACGCGCGGCAAGGAGCATCGGGAGTTTTACGCGTTATGACTTCCTGGCGGGGTCGATGGTACTCTATCTTTTTTCCCTACCTTCGAAGCGCAACTGCCGCCAGGCTTCGTAGAGTACCACGGCAACCGAATTCGACAGGTTCAGACTCCTGCTATGCGGCAGCATCGGAACGAAGAGTCGATTTTCAGCGGGTAAGCTTTCGAGAATCTCGACAGGAAGACCACGGGTTTCCGGTCCGAATAGAAAAGCATCTCCGCGTTTAAACGATTTTTCGCTATAACAGCAAGATCCCCGGGTGCTCAAACCATATAGGCTCCGAATCGTTGTCCGTTCGATGAATTCAGGGTACGACCGGTATTCCCTGATCTCGGCCCATTCCCGGTAATCCAGGCCGGCCCTGCGCAGTTTTCGATCCTCCAGTTCAAATCCGAAAGGATGGATCAAATGCAAGCACGCGCCGGTATTCGCACACAGACGGATGATATTTCCGGTATTCGGAGGAATTTCCGGCTGGAAAAGGACGATGTGGAACAATTTTTATCCGAGGTTTCTGAATAACCGCATCGGCGTGGGGGTTCCAATAAGGCTTTGGCGGCAAAAGTATAGATCGGGCTCCAAGTATTCGGATTGCTATTCCGGTCTGTCCCATTGACGGAGGTCAATTTATCGGAAGGTGTAAAATAATATATTATAGTATAATAAGTTATAGTTTCATTTTATTCACTGTCGGAGTATTGAAATTTTGCGGCTTATCCACCGTTTCGACCAGATTAGCGGGCCCATCTGCGTCACGCTGTTGATCGTGACGCAGATTCTGTCGCCCTTGATACACGGCCACGGTGGTTACGATGAACCGATCCGGGGCTTTCACATGCCCGGCTTCGAAAATCTTTTGCTGGGCGGCGGGGCAATCGATGTCGGTTCGACCAACGGATTTCGATACTCCGGGCTTGAAGTGATCGTCAGTGTCGCGAGCGGCATCGAAACAAAATATCAGGATGGGCTTGGTTTCGATGGTCGGGATCTGATCGCGCCGGCTGTCTCGGCATTCGCGGGCGTGCTCGTTTACACGGCTGCGTCTACGCAGGCCTTGTATCGGATTCCCGCGATTCAGCATGGCTGGGCCCACCGGCCTCCACGTGCTCCCCCGCATTTCGAGCCGCACAGAAATCAACGATAGCCCGATCAACCGACGATCGCTACTCGAACCGGTTTCCCGGTGCTGGCCGCAGGATGATTGCTCGGGCTGAGTTGCCTTTCTGTTAAATTCCAAGTTTGCACTGACCGGCGCGCGACGCGACGAGCGCAGCGTCGCCGCGTGTTTCAGCCTTGGCTTGATTTCCCGGCGGACTCGCTACCGATGGAATCCTTGGGCGATTCATGGTTTCAGAAGGTTTCCTATGTCAACTTTGATCTATTTGCTGTGTCTGGCCGGTCTATCGACCATACCGCCGGACGAATCGAACTACCATGTCAATCATTTCGATGAACTTCGTACCAATCCTGCATTGACCTTGGGCGAAGTGATCGCACATTCCGCTGAAAAGTATCCAAGCATGGCGTTACTGCGCGCGAAAGTGGAAGAAGCCGCCGCGTATCGCGATTTTGCGGATACGCCGTTCGCCGGTGAACATATCGGGCACGCCGGTTATGCGGACGATCGACCGGTGGATAACACAGGTCAGCGAGCATTCGAATTCGGCATACAGGTGCAGCTTTGGCAATGGGGGGAAAACAGCGCGGTGGAGAGGATCGCCAGCGCAGCGGATACCGACCAGGCGATTTACCAGAATTTTTTACGCTATTCGGTCGCCGAATTGGTTCGCGAAGCGGTGTGGCGGATCTCGGTGAGCGCTTTTGAATACGAAAATGCCAAAAAAAACCATAGCCTGGCCCAAGACCTGCTCGAGTCGGTTAAGATTCGTGTCGGATCGGGCGATCTGGCTCAAGCCGATCTTCTTCTGGCGAAATCCGAGTTTCTGGAATCGAAAACCGATCTGATCCATGCCGAAGCCGAACTGATGCACGCGCGCCAGGCCTATCGGTCGATCACCGGCCTGGATGAAATTCCAGGAAATTTCGAAGAAACTCAGAGTCCGGTCGAAACCGTTGACATGAATCATATCGCCATTCAATCCATCAACGCGGGGATCGAAAAAGAAAAAGCCAAGATATCCTATCTCAAATTTCAAACCAACAGTCAGTTATTGGTCGGCATCGGTTACACCCGGCATCAGGAATCGTTTGGCTCCGCGGTCCAAAACAACCTGGGTTTGACCGTCGATGTACCGTTCGGCGCGCCGCAGCGGCGCAACGCCTTGGCCGCCTCATCGAATGTCGC
>JAKEEL010000132.1 GCA_022616595.1 Methylococcaceae bacterium | reverse complement strand
GTCGTCTCGCGTACCGCTTCGGGCAGCAACTCGATCCACTGGCGAACCGTCTGCCAGCGTCCGAGGGTGAGCAGCCCCTGTGCTTGAGTCACAATCATTTGAATCGCGGACTCCCATGCCTGACCCGCGACAAAAAGAGGCACGGCTTCTTCCGCCTGTCCGCAGGCCGCGAGCGCCTCCGCCGAAGCGACCACCAGCGCATTCCATTCCGCTGTCGTCGACGACTCCTGCGCCTTGGCCCTAAGAAACAACCGAAACAGCGCGTGGTACTGGTAGCTCAGCGTATCCCCCTCGCACCGGTCGATAAACAGTTGCCGCTTATGCAGATCCGCGAGCACATTCGCCGCGTCCTCATTTCCGGTGACAGCGGTCGCAAGACTTGCGGTGATCCGCGGCAGCACGGAGGTTCGGATCAGGAAGTTCCGGGAATCCGTGTCCAGTTCCTCGAACACTTCCCCGGCAAAATAGTTGAACACGGTTTCCAGTGATTCAGGTCTGGCGACCGGATCCACCGCGCCGCTCTGCCTGAGCCGCTCGAGCATCAGAATCAGCCCCGCGGCCCAACCGTTCGATTGCTCGTGCATCGTTTGCACGACCGCGGGACAGACTGTCTGCCTCGCGGCCGCGAGAAGCCGGGTTTCCTCCAGAGTCAACTGCAGATCCTCCCAGCCGACCGGTGCAATCAGCGAATTCGCAATGTGGCGGGCATATTCCGGCGGCGGCTCTGCGCGGCTCAGGACCGCCACCCGAGTGGCCGCGGGAATTTCTGACAGCGCGCACGCAACCGCCTTGTGAAGGGCTGAACTCGCCGCGACCTCCTGATAATTGTCGAACACGACGAAGGCTGATTCGCCAATTCTCGAGTTGAGTTCGCGAAAAAATCGGCGCGCAAATCCTTCGATATCGGGCAGGTATTCAGGAGTCAGCAAGGGCATCGGCGGATGCCCATGGGAAGTCTTGCCCGCGGACGCAAGCCCAAGATAGTAAAAGAAACTGGCCGGATCGCCGTCATCGTGATCGACCTGGTACCAGATACCCGAACGGTTCGTGACCTTCAGATAACTCGCAATCAACGTGGTTTTGCCTGCGCCCGGCGGGCCATGGATCCACAGGATCTGCCGCTCCGCGAGCAAATGATCCAATTGTGTGAACAGCCGATCGCGCGGAACCGCGTTGGGCACTTGCGGACGGGTCAGCTTCGCAAGCCCGAGCGCCGACAGCGGCCATCCGGAACCGGTGTCCGTCAAAATATGACCGAATTTACTGCGGGTTCCCATTTTTATCCATTTTGTCACCCGATTCGATCTGACGTCGAACGTCAGAGTTCCTGGCACTTCACGGCAACCGAATTTCTTCTCGTCCGGCGGGTTATCGAGAGGTCGCCAATGATGCGCGATTATATCCGGATCGAGATGTCCATGCGACGGCAATATTACCACTCACGCCACGAAACCCGCACAGTCTTTCGAGACAGATGTCAATCAGATCGAAGGCTTAACCGAATAACACCAGAATCGTCCAGATCTCACTTAAAATGAGTCATTGGGCCCGTCGTGTTTTCCGTTTTCCACCGGACATTGATCCGGATCTTTGCGATCGATTTCGCCGCTCTTGTGTTATTCGGATCGCTGCGCTAGTTTACCAGCCAGACCCGGCAGTAAGCCCCGAGTTTGCGACTTCCCATTTCCAAAGAAGGCAGATTGACGGGAAACTTGACCGAATTTTGATGTGCCGACACGATAGACTCCACCTTCCGCAACCAAGATCAATCATAAATCATTCGCATCCCGTCGACCATGTAGTCGATGAGGTCCTGAAGGCGGTTTTCGCCGGAAATGTTCCGCCTGATGTACGCAGACGGGCCCACGAAATCCAGAACTCATTCAGCTTTAAAGACGCCACCTATCTTGGTCCGGGGGCGCGCCGCGCGTCCGGACAGGAATATGACGAATGGATCGATGAAATTTTTCGTTCCATCATCGCCGGACACTGGCGAGAAGAAGTGCTGCGCAATTTTATGCGAAGGCTGGAAATTTTAATCGAACGAGGTAAATCCGACGCGCTTTTTGCGCTGGTGGTCGAAGAAATCCGCGACGGCGGGGAATTTGTCCACTACCGGTTGGGGCAACGTATCAGCCACTGTAACCGTATTCACCCCGACCATTGGGCGAAATTCGGACAACAACTTAGGGACGGATCTGAGCGTCCTTTTTTCCAAAAGCTTTTCGATGCCGGTCCCGACGATCCCGATATCGCCGTTTGGCAGGCGCGTTACATTTCGTCGGTGTATCCCTATCAGGGTGAGATCGACTCTCTGGTCAGGCAAAGTATAAAAAACCCCAACCTCGCGCCACTGGATGCATTTTGGCTTTCGTGCATCACCCTCAAGTCAGAACAAGCCGATCAACCCGACCGGTTGATTTTGATAGCTTATCCTGACTACGGCACACCGGTCAGTCCGAAGGCTGGCCGCAGCGCACCGCACGAATGGCGCATGATGATGTTGCTGCGAATCGCCTACCGGCAACTCGATCATCAGCTCGGCAACCTGGATAAACGCATCAATGCACACCGCGAAGATTTGATCCGCACCCTGGGACCGGGTATTTTGGCGCACGAGCTGCACACCCAATTGGTCAATTTGCATGATATCAATGTCGGGTTGGCAGAGGAGATCGAACGCATTCTCCAGGCGAGACCGGACGACCCCGGCATTCTGTCGCTCGGCGGACGCGTGATTGATGCCATTCAGGAAACCACCAAAGTTTTCCAGGTGGTCCAGGGTTATAACAATATGATGCGCGCGCGTTTGTTGGAAAGCTTTATGCTCGGAGAGGTGGTGGACGAAGCGTTGGCTCTGACTCGAGGCAGGGTCGAGGGCTACGCCAAAACCCGGGTACTGGTCGAGCGAAGTCGTGCCCATGCGATTTCGGTTGAATCCGACCGGGCCTTGCTGCTCGTGGTTCTGGTCAATGTCCTGGTCAATGGCGCTCAGGCCATCCAGGAAGCGCGCGAACCGCCTCGTGACCGAACCGGGCAGTTGATTCGAGCCGCCGAGCCCGCACCCATGGACGGGGATAAGATCATGATATTGGTCGAGTCCGAACCCGAGGATGATTCGGTGGTTCTTCTGTTGGCCAACACCGGCCCCGAGGTGCTGCCAGAACACCGCGAGCGTATATTCACCCGCGGATTTACGACTCGAAAAACCGGGCATGGGCAGGGTTTGTACCTGTGCCGCCAACTCATGGAATATTTGGGAGGTTCAATTGTTTATAGCGATCCTGTTGCAAGAAATATCAACGCGCGCGCGGGCTTTCGGCTCGAATTCTCGCGCCGTCGCGAACCAAATTAAGGAGTCAATATCATGACCGATATTCGCAAACCCGAATTTGAAGAAGCCTTCGGTGCCGATGCTCTCGTAACGGACTCCGCGAATGAATTGATATCCAGTCTCAAGCAACGGGTGAACGAAAGCTTTGCCACGGTTCGGGACTTGGGTCGCAAGGATTGTCAGCCGGAGGACAATCCAATCAGACTACTGGTGGTAGACGATAATCCGACGTTTTTGCAGTCGATGAAATCAGCGGCTTCCAGTCTTGATCTTAAAATCGATATCGAAGGACTCGATCCAACATCCAAAGACGAAGTCAGGCGGTTGATCCTGCAGAGGATCCGCGAAGGTCAGGATTTTGACTTTATATTGATCGATTACCAATTTGAAAAGAACTTTACCGGCCTGGATATTTTGGAATCGCTTCGGCCACCGACTGACCGCAATTCCATTGACGAAAGATTCAAATCGATGATCGATCCGGAATTGCTGCGGCTCTATTACTTGCCCTGCGCGATTGTTACGCGGGGTGGTTCGGCGATCGATAACGATAAATACTTCAATGAGAAAGTCCTCGGAGCGGGCGCTGACAAAGTATTCACCGAAAAAGGCCTTGAAGGCCAATCGGATTCGAGAAATAACCAGGGAGCGCTTGGAGAAAACTGCAGTACTTCTGTTCTTTTACGATCCCTGCAGAAAAGCGGATTCAACGAAATGCAGGTACGTGCCTGGACGCGGCTCTGGCAGAATCTGTATGACGTTCTGGAATACGAAATCAAGAAGCAGCTTGGTGAAAATGAATGGCTTGCGGATGGAAATGTGGAAGGGCCTTTGAAACAGGTATGGGACGCGGTGTCTGTTCCGTTGATCAAAACGCGTTACGCGTCTCACCTGAGCATGAGGATATTTCCTCGCGCGACAAGAATAGGAGGTGTTACCGAAGACTCGCAAGTCGAACCCTGGATACTAAAAAAAATCGGGTCTACTGACGATGACCCTGCTAAATGTCCCGACGAAATAGCCTGGGATGCGTTGCCGGTCTTTAAGGAATTACTGAAACATAAAGCTTTTGGAACAGGTTTATTTGATCATTTGACCAGCGATTACCTCGGAGATAAACAAACGGAGTTCGAGTATTACCGAGATCGCAGAGCCATGGCTGCACCGCTTCAAGCGGATGGCAACAAGCTTGGAACCTTCTTTGTTACCCGCGAGAAGGGATCACCATTTTTCTCGGAAGATGTGCAGTACTTTAAAGTCTTCGTTGCGCGCCTTGGTCTATTTGTCCAACAGATCAAATCGCGA
The DNA here is from genome assembly GCA_022616595.1 of Methylococcaceae bacterium. Lineage (GTDB taxonomy): Bacteria > Pseudomonadota > Gammaproteobacteria > Methylococcales > UBA1147 > UBA1147. Next base: position 5,410 of record JAKEEL010000132.1, on the reverse strand, counting down.
CTCGGCAATCACCAACGCCAGATCGATCTCACGGATCTAGGGAAGGATTTGCTCGAGTCTGAAAGCGAAAATGAAATCGCGGGTCTTGCTGTCGAGTCATTACACAAACACTTGCATCTATGGCGTGATGAATTCACTCCGAATCCTGCCGAGAACCCGGCTTTCGGCGGCAGGGTTACCTTGCGTCTGATTGCACCGGGTACGACCGGCGTGGTTAGGCCGGATCCCCCTGTTCGGAATCAGGAGAACGAGAAAATTTATCATTGGACACGCGGATTTCGATCGAGCGAGGCTCCGAAGAAAATTACGATTCGGAGTAGTGAACGCCACCTTAAGATTTATTCACAGGCGATTCAAACCCGCAAATCAGTATTTTACCCGGATACAAACAGCGTATCGGATCAAGAAAACTTTCGGAAATCGACACGAGCTCGAATGCTGGTGCCGATCATGGCAGGTGAGGTGGTGATCGGCACCATTAACGTCGAGCATCGCGACCCTGGATTTTACGGAAAAAATGAAAAAACGTCCGCAGATTTTGAGCTGGTTAAAGCGATCGCGCTCGAAGTCGGCCAGGCGCTTCACGCATTGCGAGCCCGGCGCATGCATGGCGATTTATTGAAATTGCATATCGCCATGGAAGAAAGCCAAGACCCGGAAGTAATCAATCGGCTCGTGAGTATTCTCTATGGCTACACCGCGTGTGCCGCGGCATTGTGGCTGGAACCACGGTCCACGATTCCGCTACCCCTGAAACCGGGCGATGCGCGAAAATTGAAAGTCGTTCGTGTTTGGGAGTGTCTGCAAGATTATCCAGAAACTGCCGGTATGGAATTTAACCAAAACCAAATCAGCGAGAAAGCGCCCGAACGAGTTGAGCAATGGGAACAAGACATCGGTAAACATTTTGACAGGACCCTGATTTTCAAAGTATTGGGCGACCCAGCCAAACGACCATTCTATTACACGGAAGTCCCCACGGAATTTACCTGCGACACGTCGATGGGCATCCATACCGATGCCGAGGCAATTCTTGCCCTCGAAGATCCGGAATCCGAGGAAAAAGCTTTGCTCGGCATGTTCGTGTTGCTGTTCAATCAAAAGCCCGCGCTAAATGAAACCCAGCAAAGACCCGTGCTTGAATATGTGGCCAGATTCGCCGCGAGTTACCTTTCGATTCGGCGCAAAAACCGGCACTACTTCGCAAACAGTCAAATCGCACAGCAGCAGGCTGCGGTTGGCGAGGCTTACCAGCAATTGCGCCACGCGATTAAAATGCAGCTCGGGGGAATCAACGGACTGGTCGACCGCTTGTCTGTCTCGTTACAAAAAATGCAACTACCGGATCCTGATTCACCACGGTAAATTTGTGCTAACTTCCAAATCAAGCTGAGATGCCTCGTGTGGAATTTAGAGTCATCCGCAAGTAGTCGAAAACTAAACGAACATTCCGCTGTAATTGGCGCATTTTCTCAGCAACGCTGGTTTTGCCGTCCGAAAGACCTTTAATAATGCCAACCGCAAATCGACGGAGTCGTGTCATGTTTTCCGGGCCATTACCTTTAGAAATGCGACTGCGATCTTCGTCGTAGTTCCAGTCAATGACATAGTGACATGAATTTTCTATGGCCCAATGCCCGCGATTAATCGCTAACAGGCGCTGGGCATTGGCTTGCTCAGGCGGTCTGCTGGTGACGCCGAGGGCGGTCTCACAGGTAAGCTTTTGGCTTTTTTTATGAAACACCTCGCGCTCGATCAGAAAAACCTGTCCCACCCGGGGAAAATCGAGGTACGCATTCAGTTCTGTGCGGCACCAGATGCGGCGCGTCTCAATCCTGCCGTGATCGGGCGGCGTGACCTCGATAGAATCGGGGGCGCCGCGACCGTCAAAAAACAGCGCCATATCGGTTTGTAATGTGGGTTGGTTCCCTTTGACGGTAAAGTGATAATGCGCCCCCCGACCGACCAGATAATCCGCTAGCTTGCGCTGTGTCAGCAAGGCGTCGGCGGTAATGTCCTTGCCTTCGATGGCGATCGCTTCAACCAAAGGGATGAACATCCCAATTTCATTGGTTTGTTTGGCGGCTTCTGAACCTTCTACCGGCAGCACACCGACTTTTTTTGGGTGTAGCACTGAGCGGTTTCATGCCCGACCACGCTCATGATGTGGGTCTGTTGCCCTTGCTCGTCAATGGCATTACACATGGTTTTACCGTCGATGGCGAGGCTTTGGTCTTCTTGCCCAAACGCCGCATTCCATTTCTGCAGAGCGGAATCGAGTTCAACCGGGTCAACACGGATCAGAATGTCACGGATGATCGATTCACTGGGCACGAGATAGCCGACCCCCTTCTTCCGGCGACAACGGAAGCGTTCCCTGGCCTTGGGGCCGAGATCATTCGCCCAGCCGGCGATAGCCTTGTAACCCCGCATGCCGCATAATACCGCTGCCGTGGCCACTGCGAGCACCGCGGGGAGCGGATGTATTCGACCTTGGGCGCGGCGCGGGTCAGTAATCTCTGTGAAAAAGTCCGGTAGTGATTTCATCTGGTCGGCGGTCAACATCATTTTTGGCGATTGGGGTTGATAGCATGGGTCTAAGAGCGAACGCGAGAGCTGTGCTTGCGCATCCTGTTGCAAGGGACGAACGAAAACCAGTTTGGGTATGTTGTCGTCCGCGTTGTAACCTTCACGGGTACGCCGATAGCCTTGGGTTTGTCCCACATAATGCCAGTTTGCAGCACGGTAAACCGTGCCATGAAAGCGTGTCGGATCGACGAAGGTTTCCAGTAGCAGTAAGGTTTTGCCAAAATGCGTCTGCCAGTCAGCCTGGATTCGTCTTTGGCTGAGGGATAGGAGTTTGGAGCCAAGGTTGGGGGAGTGCCAACCCGGCAAGATGAGAAAACGGCTATTGTTGGCAATGAAATTTAGGCGGCTATACTGATGCCGGTAACTCCACCCAATCCAGCGGTCTCTGGCACTACATTTCCAGGCTGCTGCCGAAAAACTCAGCAATGCCGCCCATTCCTCTCCATAGGTGGCGACATACCAAAGCGTGTGACCAATCTTTGCCAGATCACCCAGGTAGTGATGCCGCTGCATCAACTCCCGATAGCGAGGTTCTTCGGTTTTGGTGACTGGGCGAACGGATAGGTGCTCAAGATTGATTTTCATGAGCCCGTTTTATACTATGAAATAACCTCCATGTCCAGAACTGAGTGTTAAATTGCTGAATACACGAGCAATTGACTATAGGACAAATTCACCCTGGGGTGTCCTTTTTTTCCGAAATATTGTCAGAATTTTTTACAAATTTATCGAAGCCGGAATTTTGTCTAAAAATATGTTTTTAAAAACAGCAGTCTGCGTTGACTGGCATCTATATTGCCTAAAACAATGGGAGGCGTGCATTTTCGTGATTTGTAGAAATCCGCGTAGTGATTCGTATTCAGGAGGGACGATGGCATCAGCAGGTGGCTCTTATCGGGTAAGTAACCCGTGTGGGCCTGAAGGCTACCGGATTTCTGTTACGGCATGCCCCGTTGAATCGACTCATCCAATTCGCAAGGACTCGATTTTCCTTCGGATCAGGATGCAGGTCACCAAAGACTCGGCAAATCTCAAATACTTAAGCGGAGGAGATCCATGAAGCAAAACGTAATTCACAATCGATCCAGGTTGCTTGCGGTAATCGCAGGTTTATTGTTGATCGTTCCGTCGAAATCGATATTCGCGGTACCGATTACAATAAACTTCACCGGTACCGTCAACTCGGTCAGTAGCAGTTTGGGCGGAACCTTTTCAGGCGGTCAGACCCTCACCGGTTCCTATACTTTTGATTCCAGCATTGGTGCAAGAGCCGGAAGCACTTCATCATTTGCGGTATTCGACGCTTTGCAAAGCCTGAGTTTTTCGATCGGCGGCTACAGCGCGTCGTCCTTGTCCAGTTCGGAAATTCAGGTGGATAATGATCCTGGATTGCCTTTTAATGATCGCTATGCTGTTGTATCGAGAGCGTCTCAAGGACTGAGCGGGGCGATGGTCGGCGGTTTCGCTTTGGACGCTTTTGCTTTCCGATTGGATGATTCCACGAATAGCGTCTTCAGCGACGCACTGGTTCTACCGACCAGCCTATCGCTTTCGAGTTTCGATAGTACAGCATTTTTTCTATTCTTCGTCGACACCTCTGGAGCGTTGCAACTCGTTGATGGTGCGATTACTGGATTATCGACCGTTTCTCAGGTTCCGGAACCCTCGACATTGGTCCTGTTGTTATTGGGCTTGGTCGGAGTCCAAAGATTTTGTCGTCACTGGATGCAGCAATCGGATCTGGTTGTGGAGAGCCTTTAGAGACCGAGAGCCTTTAAGACCGAAAGCGCCCGTCTCTGCCTTCGCGAGCGACTCCGGCGGATTCGGATTTTCCAAAATCGATTCCCCTTGGGCGATTGCCCTTGGTGCGCAACCGCTCCGGCGGTTGCGCACCCTTTCTTGAAGCTTCCTTCGTTCTACTTTGTCAGATTGCATTATCCGTACTTTTCGAGTTCGTGATTCAGGCGCAAGTTATCGCGCTGGATGCCTGCTCCCGGCAGGCACGATGAGTTGGTTTCAAATCCAACCAAGTAGAATTTACGAGACCGGCGAAATCTTGGATCAAGGCTCTTCCACCGGGTTTCAAATTCGAATAGAATAACAACAAAGCAGGAGTGAATAATGTCAATAGCTACAATAACCGCGTTGCTCTTCGTGGTCTTTCTGGTGGTATTGGGTGTCACGATCTGGATAGACAGCAAGAAAACGTATATCCTGCCGCCGAAACTCAATTATCAGGATGGTGGTCAGGAAATCAGCGATGAAAATGCGTCGGCGGAGTATAAGGCGAATACCAAGAATGGAGATCTGATCGCCAGGGTTTCCGCGAATGATTCAGGGAAAGCCTCGGTTTGGGCTGCGCTCGGTTACGAATACGAAAATACCGAGAGTGACGATAGAAATGTCGTCGTGGAACTCGCATTCAAATATCGCATTAAGCTCGATACGGGTAACGACCAATCTCCGGTGCGCGCGAAAATCGAAACCTTTCTGAATTCCAGCCCGATTGGCATCGCCGAAAAAGTATTGACGGCGCCAGCGCAAACCGAGGCCGGGAAAATCGACGAATTCGTGAACGGCAAGCAGCGCCATATCACGGTATTGAAAGCCGGCGAGAACTTTACAGCCTTTCTTAAAGTTTCCCTGGAGGCTGAGGCCCACATCGTTACCCACAACCAGGTTTCTCGGCCGCACGTAACGCCTCCATTGCCAGCGCAAAATCCTTGCTTCGTTGCAGGCCGATCCAGATGGTCTGAGGACCGGGCAAGCCATCGCCGTTGCGGTTGAGAAAGCCACCGAAGCCGGCGATCATGCGGATCAT
>JAKEEL010000131.1 GCA_022616595.1 Methylococcaceae bacterium | reverse complement strand
GGCTTCAGGCCATCCGGACGGGTCTCTTCGAGCAACTGCTTGAGCTTCAGATAATACATCGCGCCGATGATCGATCCGCCCGATACGGTCGATAAAACCTGCACATGTCTCAGCAAATCCAATTCCGCGAGCCTGGCCAGTGTACCGATATGGAATAAGGCGGCCCGAAACCCTCCTCCCGACAGCGCAAGACCCAATTTATCGGCCGAGGTGACATTGAAATTAATCCGATCAGTCATTGTCGTCTCCCATTACTTTGTATTTCGAAAATCGATCGATTCAAACCCTAACCCAATCGCCAGGATTGCTTTCTTGGATAACCGGCGAATATGAGGTTTAAATTCCTTCCATCTTTCAGGTGACATCGAAACGGCTGCAATGATCACAGCGATTCCCTGGCAGGCTGCCATTATTGAGCCTTCCAATAAAAATCACAATCGGCTTTTTAATTCCCCGCCACCCAGTGTACCATAAACAACCCGTTCGGTTCTTATTTTCGGTGACAGTTCATGATTCGCGGTATCGCAGGGTTTACGTTATTCGCCTGGTTTTCCGTGACCGCATTCGGCGGAGCCCTTGTCGATTTCCGCGACAGATCCGGACAGGACAGTCAATTTCTATCCGACGGCAAAATGGGTCGGCTGAATCTGGCGGGCGGCAAGACCTACATTATTCTCGATTTCGCGAAGCAAAGCATGAAAGGTGTGTTACCGGAACACAAAGAAGTGCTCGATATGGGAGGAGGGATCCCGTCTTCGGGGCTTGGCGGACCGGCTCCTGAAAAAAGCGCGATGAAAGTCGAACCCGAAGGAGACGGACCCGAGGTCGCGGGCTACGAGACGCAACGCTACAAGTTATCGGTGAACGGTGAATTTTGCGGCAGCGTATTCGCGTCGACGGAGGCGATGGAAGATACCGGCCTGGATCAGATGTTCAGGGCCTTGCAGCGAGTGGCCGAGCGAACCGTTAAATCCATGCCCGGCGTGCAGTCCGCAATGACCCCGTGCCAGCGCGGCAAGACCAATACGTTCGACCATATCGCCAGCATCGGGGCTCCGCTGCGCAGCCTCGACGATAAAGGCGAGGTCGATGTCGAAGTGACGCGCATTCAGACCGATTTCAGCCTGCCGCCCGATACGTTTGCAATCCCGAATGACTACAAGGTGGTCAGCGTCGCCGACAAGATGAAGCAGGTCCAGGCGCAATTGCGCAGCCAATTGCAGAAATTGCAGAACAACATGCCCGAGACCGAGAGAAAGCTTGCGGAACTGCAAAAAAGCGGGAAGCTCAGCCGCGAGTCCGTGCAGAAGTTGAAACACCTTTTGAAACAGTACCAAAGCCAGCAGTAATGCTTGGCTTGGAGAAAAAGGTCCGATTCTTTAAAAATCGTTTCGTGACCCTGGAGAACCCTTTGCCGAACAAAGCCCGTAAAGGCCGCGGAGCGCTCAGCAATTCGACCGGCCGCTATGAATCTTTGATTCACGAGGCTTTCGACGATGGCTGGGGTTCGGCCGATGAACCTCTCGAAGCGCTGCGGACCACGTTGTCGGTGGACAGCGCGCGGCGCGTGATCACCTACAATCGCTCGCCGGACGTCGGATTCGACCGTTCGATCAACCCCTACCGCGGCTGCGAACACGGTTGTGTCTACTGTTTTGCGAGGCCGACCCATACCTGGCTCGGGCTGTCGGCCGGCCTCGATTTCGAGACCCGGTTGTTTTACAAACCGGATGCGCCGGAACGGCTTCGCGAAGAACTCGCCGAGCGCAACTATCGATGCCGTCCAGTAGCGCTCGGAATCAACACCGACGCTTACCAGCCGGTGGAACGCAAGATCGGCCTCACGCGCAGAATTCTCGAGATTCTCTGTGAAGCGAACCACCCCGTGAACCTGGTGACCAAATCGTCCTTGATCGAGCGGGATCTCGATCTTCTGAGCGAAATGGCCGGGAAGCGGCTGGTTTCCGTATCGGTATCGATCACGACCCTTTCACGGAACCTGGCCCGCCGCCTCGAGCCCAGGGCCGCGGCGCCCGAGCGCAGGCTCGAGATCCTGCATCGGGTCGCGGACGCCGGGATTCCCGCGGGCTTGCTGCTGGCGCCATTGATCCCGGTACTCACGGACGGCGAAATGGAAAATATTCTCAAGGCCGCCAGGGCTGCGGGCGCATCTTCAGCCGGCTACGTGCTGCTCAGGCTGCCGCATGAAATCAGCGGCCTGTTCAGCGAATGGCTGGAAACGCATGAACCGCTGAAGGCCGATCATGTGATGTCAAGAATTCGCGAGACTCGCGGAGGCAAAAACTATGACTCGCGCTTCGGGATCCGGATGCGCGGCACGGGCGACTATGCCGAATTGTTGGCGCAACGTTTCAGACTCGCGGTAAAAAAACTGGGATTCGGGAAATCGCCCGCATTGAACACCGGCGATTTCCGGCCGCCCGTGCTTGGGCCGCGGCAGATGTCCTTGTTTTAGGCGGATTTATTTGGCGCTGATCACAATCGCGTCGATATTCTGCAATCTGAGTCGTTTCCTGACCACGTCCACGGCGGTCATCGAAGTGTAAGGTCCGATCTTGACACGATTCCAGGTGGAATCGTCCAGTTTCGCGGCTTCGATCTTCGAGTGGATGCCGAGCATCGCGAGTTCCGCTTTACGCCGGTCCGCGTCCTTGAATTTTCTGAAGGAACCGACCTGAAGCACATAGCGTCCGGGTTTTGCCTTGCCCTGTTTTTCCTCGCTCTTGCGGATCTTGATTTCGGTTTCCGGGATCTCGACCTCCTGTTCGGGCAATATCGTGTAAAACTCGAAGCGCGGTTTTTCAGCGGGGGCTTCGGATGTTTTTTTGACCGCTTTCGGCTCCGGTTCTTTCTTTGGAACGGGTTTTTTCAGCATCACGGGGCTTGGCTGCACGGGCGGCTCCGGATTCCTCAAAAATGCCAGAAAGCTGATAAAGAGGCCGAGCAGCACGACCGCGAGCAGCCATCGTCCGATCGATACTCCGTTGTTTTGGCGGTTCCCTTTGCGTGAAGTACGGTGCTTGTAGTCCTTGGTCATGATTACATTGCCTCGGGTGCGGAAATCCCCAGTAAGCCAAGCCCGTTGGCGATGACCTGCCGCACCGCCGCGATCAGGTTCAGGCGCGCGTTACGCAGCTCGGCCTGGTCCACCAGAAACCTGTGCGCATGGTTGTATTTATGAAATTCATTCGCGAGATCCCGTAAATACTGGATCACCAGATGCGGCTCGTATTTCAGCGCGGCGCTTTCGATAACCTCGGGATAACGCGACAGGCTGCTCACCAGATCCTGCTCATGGTCTTCCCTGAGCAGTCCGAGATGGGCCATGCCTTGATTCGGGTCATACTTCCAATTTTTTTCGTCGAGCTTTCTGAACACACTGCAGATCCTCGCGTGAGCATACTGCACATAGTAAACCGGGTTGTCGTTGGATTGCGAGCGGGCCAGATCGAGATCGAAGTCCATGTGCTGTTCGCAGCGCCGCATCAGATAGAAAAACCGGGCCGCATCACGCCCGACTTCATTGCGCAGTTCCCGGAGCGTCACAAATTCACCCGAGCGCGTCGACATCGACACCTTTTCTCTGCCGCGATACAGAACCGCGAATTGCACCAGCAGCACTTCAAGCCGCGACGGCTCGGCTCCCAGCGCCTCGATCGCGGCCCGGATCCTCGGAACATAGCCGTGATGGTCGGCTCCCCAGACGTCGATCAGGGTATCGAAACCTCGCTCGATCTTGTTCAAATGATAGGCGATATCCGATGCGAGGTAAGTGGTCTGGCCGTTTTCCCGGATCACGACACGGTCTTTTTCATCACCGAGGCGACTGCAGGCGAACCAGGTCGCTCCGTCCTTTTCATACAGGAAACCCGCCGCTTGAAGCCTGGCCAGCCCCTTTTCGACCGCTCCGGCGTCGATCAATCCGCGTTCCGAAAACCATTCGTCGTACGAGACTCCGAACTCCTCGAGGTCCAATCGAATATCCTCCAGAATATCGTCCAGCCCGTGCTTCAGGAAAACTTCGAAACCCTCGGTTCCGAGCAGCGCGCGGCAACGCTCGATCATCGCATCGATATATTCCTCTTTGTCGCCTGCGTCCGGTTCATCGGCGGGTAAACCGGCGATGATTTCCAGGGCGCTTTTCTGATACCTGTCGCCCGATTGCCGGTGGATTTTTTTCGCGATTTCGCGGATGTAGTTGCCGCGGTAACCGTTACTCGGAAAGGGCAGCACTTCACCGCACTTTTCCAGATAGCGCAGCCAGATCGAGGCCGCCAGTATGTCCATCTGCCGCCCTGCGTCATTCACATAGTATTCCCGATGGGCCGCAAAACCGGCCGCTTCAAGCAAGCTGGCCACGGCCGATCCATAGGCCGCGCCCCGGCCGTGGCCGACGTGCAGGGGACCGGTCGGATTCGCGGACACGAATTCGATTTGAACTTTCTTGCCGGCCCCGGCGCTGCTCCGTCCGAATTGGCTGTTTTCCCGGTGGATTTGCGGGATGACCGAGAACTGCGCGCGCGCGTCGATGAAAAAATTGATGAAGCCGGGGCCCGCGATCTCGATCTTTGCGACCAGCGGCGATTCCGGCAGGGATTCCATGATCAATCCGGCAAGATCGCGCGGCTTTTTCCGGGCCGCTTTGGACAGCGTCATCGCGAGGTTCGAAGCGTAATCGCCATGCTGCGGATCCCGGCTGCGGTCGATTTGGATCGGCGGGTCGATCGCCGGATCCAACACACCTTGTCCCTTGAGCGAGTTGACCGCTGCGAGCAACATTTCCTCCAGATTCTTTTTCATTCGATTGCGGTTCAGCTCCGACAGTTCAAAGTTTTTCGAACGCGGTATTATCCTAAATTCATCGGAATCAGTACAAATTTTTGCTCGTAGTTTTCTGACAAATTGAAACCCAAATCGCAGCCCTATTCCGATCATCAGGGAATGCGCAAACTGAATAGGTTATGCACACAATCGTTGAACTGTTGACGTGAGCTTTGGGCATTTTATCCCGGACCGATTCTAGGCGATCCTCGTGATCTGGCCGCGGAATTTTATCTGGAGGACCTGCGCGTTGATGGGAGTAAAGGGCAGGAGTTGGATTGAAAAGAAAAAAGGAGGCAAACGCCTCCTTTTTTTCGTCGTGGCTGAGATTTACCCGACAAACGGGTTCAAGAAATCGAAGATCTCGTTCAGGTTGGTCTGGCTTGCGAATTTGTTGTTGCTTACGTAGTTGATGCCGTAAGCGTTGGTTGCGATCGTGGTGTCGGTCTGTCCGAGGTTGTTGGTTTGCCCGGTCGGCAGCGACACGGCTCCCATGATCGGAGTAACCTTGTTGTAGAAATCCGGCGACAAAACGTCCACTTCGCCGAGTCTTGGCAGCAGATCACCGGCTCCGCCGCTGATTTCAGACATCGCTTTACGGTCGAGTTCTTTGTCGGTTGTCAGGTCGTTGATCGTTAACGTTTTCATAATGTTCTCCAAAGTTGATTGATAAATCGATGTTCAAGATGATCGGCGAATTCTTCGCTTGTCAGACACAAGGCAGAGATCATGCCAACGCTCGAACACCAGTAACGAATAATTGAAAACCAATGACTTACGATCCAGCGATCAACCGGCTTGGCCTTCAGTTTGTCGGGATTAATCAGAACTGTTGGTTGATGTACAGCATTTCCTTCAACTTGTTTGCAAAGTGCAAACAGTCCGGATGGATTTCAGGGACCGGGCCTGATCGGAATAAACGAAATATACAGATTTCTCTTTGATTGGAAGGGCCTTATCGGGTAAGGGGAAAAATTGGCATCTATCCTGCTTTCTAGTTTGTGAAGTTATTTAATTCACCCTTCAGGAGTTTAGAAATGACAACCTTAGCCATCAATGATCTGGCCTTGAGCAGGGAACTGGACCGTCAAGCGATGCGGTCTCACCTGGGCGGCCGCGGATTGGGCCGAAGTGCCTTGTTTGCATTCTTTTTGCCCGGATCTTCGGCATTCACGCCGGGCGGCGCGGCTCCCTTTACCTTCAACCAGACCCTGAACACGAACATCACGAATACCCTGAATCAGATTTTCGTGGACACCCTGCAGTTCAACCAGTTGAACCAAATTGCCGAGATCACGAACTCGCCGAATGCATCGGTCGATCAATTTGGAAATCAGCGCAACGGGAACTTCGAAGCACTCGGCTTTGCCGTCGCCGCTTGAGCGCGGCTCCCCGGCGAGTTTTCGTTCGTTTGCGGACGAAAACTGCCAATCGAGAATTCGGCCGTTCCTCCTGATCGGAAAGGAACGGCCGGCGGGCATTCCATTGCGATCCGTGAGGGCTAATCTTTGCTGATCAGCATGGTCATATCGTTGCCATCGTCCGCGTGTTGTACGTTGATGTACATGGCGCGGGGCTTGGTCGGCGAGAAATAGATGCCGGTGCCTTCCGACCCCAGCGTGGTAACCGTGGCGAACAGAGCGACACGGTCGGAGACGCCGTCCTGATTCAAGTCGGGACCCGCGACCCAAACGTCACTCTCGCCGTCGTTGTCCTCGACGATATACAGGTTGCCCGCGGCGTCTGAAGCAAGATTGTCCGGACCGGATAATCCATAGGCCGGATTGCTGCTTTCATTCGGAACATTACCGATATTGACCCCGAAGAACTCGGTAACTAATGGCTGATCGGTATTGAGCGGAATGCGCACGACGCGCCGGTCGGTCGTGGTATCGAAGAATAAATTCGGTCCGATGATTTCAGCATCTTCGGGACGCAGGTAGTTCGTAGCACCGGCTTCATTCGCGGCCGCCCGAGCGCTCACCGAGGGGTCGGTCATCACGCCGTTGGCGCCCGGAATCAGCGCAATCCATTCGCCGAGGCCGGTGCCGCTGATGCCATCAGCGCCTTCATCGGCGATGTTCAACGCATATAATATCCCCGAAGACAGATCGCCGTACGATTCCGAGACAAACTTATAGATGGACCCGCCGTTCAATTCGTCGCCGACATAAACGTTGCCCTTTCCGTCAACTGCAATACCTTCGTGCGACATACGGCCGACCGCCGGCCGGTCGACGCAGTCCAGATTCAATCCATCGGCCGCACACTCGAACAAACGGCCGAACTCACCGCTTTCTTCAGCGGCCAGAAGGCTTCCCCAAGGCGTCCATTCGATGCCGTCAAAACGGCTCCAAGCCGGTGCGATTCCAAAATCATCGGCGGTATAAACGGCCGTTTGTCCGGTTGTTTGATCGATAACCGAAATCGCGGCCGTTCCGCCGCCGGTTTCATGGGTTCGATATAAGTAACGGCCTACGTGGGCGCCGGTTTCGTTGACGGTATTCATATCGGTCAAGTCGCTCTGCCCGGCGACGGCGTCCAGCGTGACCCCGCCCGGACATGCACCGCTTTCCTGAACCAAAACGGTCTGGGAAAAACCGGCGGGCAATGCGATGGGGGCACATGCCGGTAAGCTGCCCGGAACCGCTGACTGGGTCTGCGGTTCAAACGAGAACGGACCTTTGACGGCCGGGGCACCGGCCAGGACCGGAGCGGAAATCGCAGCAGCCGCTGCGATTGAGATTATTTTTCTAAACACGAATCATCCTCCAACCTAATCAATGGGATTAACCGGCAAATGCGCAGTCACGCTGCTTGCCAGGGCGGGAGAAGTCTAAAAGCGGACTATGACGAAATGGTGTACCGATGATTACGGTTTGAAGACAACAGGAAAACGTCTTCAGCCGCGCCGTTCCAGGCTGCTTCGATCCCTTGGCGGAACGCGGGAGAATGGGTGTTCGGAGCGATCTCAACCGGGCGCTGCGGACGATCCGGAACAAACCAATCTGCCTATCCTGGGCATGCTCTGCGAACGCGGCACGAGCGAGTGCCTGGCCAACCTGTCCCTGATAGCGGATCGCCGTCTCGCCGAACCCGACGCCGACTCGATTAGTATTACGAGGCTCCGCAACCTTCAATCGGTCCTGAAATGCAGGATCTTCCGTTACGCATCGATCCGGCCGGCCCATTCCGGTTTCGCGCACGCAAGGTGCCCGAGTTCGTAATCGGCGGGTTCCTGGACCCCTACAGCCGGATCCGGAAATTTCGCCTGTTCGACAAGGGATTTCGCGTTTTTTCAGTCCCCGTTGAGAAAGACCGTCGCCGCCAGGCTCAAGTACAGATAGGCGCTATCTATAAGTCTTCACGAAGGTCAGTGTGATACAACATACTTCGGCAATATCCCGTGAACGGTTACGAAGCAAATCGATCG
>JAKEEL010000016.1 GCA_022616595.1 Methylococcaceae bacterium | reverse complement strand
TGATCGATGCCGACCCGCATATTCGCGAGACCTTCCGCCTGAACGATGGTTCTCGGGAAACCGTCCAGAAGAAAGCCCTTCGCGCAATCGGACTTCGCGATCCGCGTTTGAATCAGCCCGAGTATGATGTCATCCGAAACCAGCCTTCCCGCGTCCATGACTTTTTTGGCCTCGATACCCAAAGGAGTTTCTTCGCGAACCGCTTCACGCAGCATATCACCGGTTGAAATCTGGGGAATATCATATCGTTCCCGGATGCGTGCGGCCTGAGTACCTTTTCCCGAGCCGGGACTTCCGAGCAGAATGAGTCGCATGCCTTTTACCTCGCAGATCTGTTATTTTTATATAAATTGTCCGCTTGGGCCGAAAATGACAGCGCTCGAATCGGGTACCCTCGGCGGCGCGGCAAGGAATCCGATCACCTGTGCTCCATCAGGCTGGGCAAGGCGGCACGCAGGTAGTTCACCATCGACCAAAGGGTCAGAATCACGGCCGTATACAACAGCACGTAGCCCACGATCCGCGTGGAAAGCCCGAACAATTCACCGTTGAACAACAGGCCCGCGATCGCGGTCATCTGCGCGAAGGTTTTGACTTTCCCGACCCAGGATACTTCGACTTTGTTGCGCAGGCCCAATTCGGCCATCCACTCGCGCAGGGAAGCGATCGTGATTTCGCGGCCGATGATCACCGCGGCCGGGATGGCCAGATAAGCGGAAGGTTCGGCCTGAACGATCAGCACGAGCACCACGGCCACCATGAGTTTGTCCGCGACCGGATCCAGAAAGGCTCCGAATTTGGTGACCTGATTCATGCGGCGGGCCAGATAGCCGTCGAGCCAATCGGTGCATGCCGCTGCGACGAAGATGAACGCGCAAATCGCATCGGAAGCTTTCCAGGGCATATAGAACATCAGAACCAGCACCGGAATCATCGCGATTCTGATCAGAGTCAAGTTTGTCGGCAGATTGAGATCCATAGCATGGTCCTTCAGGCCCTGACTGATCAGAATCAAGCCGACCTGGTGAATATTTTGTCGTTATCGGGTTTCTGCGGATTTTTTTATGCTTAGGCCGTAATATTACAACAAAAACGGTTGCAGGCATTGTTTCGGGTTCTTCGAGTTTCGTAATCCATCCCGGGCTTGGCCTGGCGAGCCGCCTTGCAAAAAGCGGATTCAGCCGTGAAACGTGTCATATATTCGCTGCGCAAGTTGCCGGCTGATTCCTTCCACCCCGCTCAGAGCCTCGACTCCGGCCCGCCGGATTTCCTGTAAACCGCCGAATTGTTTTAATAGCAACTGGCGGCGTTTAGGTCCGAGCCCCGCGACGTCCTCGAGGACGGAGCGCTTTTTGTTCCGTGCGCGCCGTTGCCTGTGTCCGGTGATTGCGAATCGGTGCGCCTCGTCCCGGATGTGTTGAATCAATAAGCGCGCCGGCGCGTCCGGCGCCATTGTAATCGGGTGGGTATCTCCCGCACAGTAGAACTGCTCCATTCCGGATTTCCTGGCAGGACCCTTGGATACGCCGACCACCAATATGTCTGCGATTTCGAGTTCTTCGAGTACCTCGGAGACGGCATTGATCTGACCCTTGCCGCCGTCGATGAAGAGAATGTCGGGCTTCACGCATTCACCCGCCTGGATTCGCTTGAACCTGCGTTTGACCGCTTGCGCCATCGCGGCGTAATCGTCCCCGCGGGTGATCCCTGCGATATTGAAGCACCGATATGCTGAGTTGACCGGGCCATCTTGGTCGAATACGACACAGGACGCAACCGTTTGATCCCCTTGCGTGTGGCTGATATCGAAGCACTCGAGGCGTTTCGGAACTTCGGCTAAACCGAGTTCTTCTTTCAGACTGAAAAATCGGGCGTGCAAGCCTTGCTTGTTGGCGAATCGGGTGTTCAAACTGTTTTCCGCGTTGTGCATGGCCAGTTCCAGCCACTTCAGACGCGAGCCCCGCAGCGGAGTCGAAATGCAAATCCGAACGCCGCCGCGCATTTCCAGTACGCTTTCCAGCAAATCCCGATTTTCCGGAGAATGGCTTACGAGAATCTCACGCGGTATTTCCCGTTCCAGGTAATACTGCGGAATGAACGCTTCGAGAACCGTCGCCGCTTCGCTGTCCTCGGGTAGATTCGGGAAGAATGTCTTGTCGCCGATATGCTGCCCCTTCCGGACATAGACCATCTGCACGCAGGCAAGGCCGCCCCTGGAAGCGCAGGCAATGATGTCCAGATCGCCGCGTTCGCCGTGAACGTATTGTTTTTCCAGGACCTGACGCAAGGTCGCGATCTGGTCGCGAAAGCCCGCGGCTTTCTCGAATTCGAGTCTCGATGCGGCTTGATCCATGTCTTCGACCAACTCGGCGATGATCCGGCTGCCGTCTCCCTGCAGAAACATCATCGTGTGTTCGACCTGTCTGCGGTAATGTTCGACGCTGTCCAAGCCGACACAGGGGCCCGTGCATCGTTTTATCTGATATTGGAGACACGGCCTCGAGCGATGCTTGAACATGGAATCTTCACACTGCCGCACCGGAAATATCTTTTGCAGCAGCTTGAGACTTTCCCTGACCGCACCGGCACTCGGGTAGGGGCCGAAATAACGGCCTTTCTGATTTTTTGCTCCGCGGTGGAAACCGATCCGCGGATAATCCTGGTGGCTGGACACATAGATGTAAGGATAACTCTTGTCGTCGCGCAGGCAGATGTTGTAACGCGGCTTGTGGCGCTTGATCAGTTGGCTTTCGAGGAGCAGGGCTTCCCCCTCAGTATGCGTCACGGTGACTTCGACCGAGCGGATATGGGCGACCATCACCTGCTGTTTGGGCGACACGTCCTTCGTTCCGAAATAACTGGCGACCCGCTTCTTCAGGTTTTTTGCCTTGCCGATGTAGATCACTTCGGATCTCGCATCGAGCATCCGATAAACCCCGGGACGCCGAGTCAGGGTGTTCAGGAAGTTTTTGATGTCGAATTCCGGAGTTTCGGGTGATTGCAGGGACATTAGTCAATCAATTTATGAATCGTACCAAAGAGTTCCCGGAACATTTCGCTCATCGGTCGCCTCACCTGCATGGTATACCGGCCGCGAAGCGGGAATCGATGAGTCTCATGCCGGGCTTTTGATTATGAACCCGATGGCGGGCGAATTCAAAATGCGTGCGGGTAAAATACAGGGCAAACCTTTTCTGTCCAAGGAGAATGGTATACTGGCCGCCGTCCTGAATCGATCGTTTTAATCCACTCACTCCAGCCCTTTCCGCCGCCGAAGGACACGGTTTCTCCAATCCTCGGAACGATCTATTTGACAAAATGAACCGAAACGTCCGGGCAACTCTGATCAGCCGGTTAGGCCTGTACCCGGGACTCTTGCTCATCGTGCTTTGCGCCAAAGCCGCCGCCCACGGCGGGGTGATGATCGAGGAAGATCGGTGCATTATCAAATTCGGTTTCTACAAAGCGCACTTTACGGTTTATCAGCCATTGACGAGCCGGGACCAGGAATTCTGTGAAGATCTACCCGATCCGGGGCCTACCGTTTTCGTGCTGGGTTATCTGCATGAGAGTCTCAGGCAGGTACCCGTCGACTTCCGTATCATCCGTGACATCACGGGTCTCGGGCGTTTCGCGAAATGGAGCGATCTGGAGCAGATCGAAAATCTGGAAAACCATAGCGTGTTCTACCAAGCCCCTCTGCTGCGTCCCGAAGGTGTGCTGATGGTAGAGCATGCATTCGATGAATCCGGCGACTACATCGGCATTGTGACGGCCAGACACCCTAGCAACGACAATATCTACCGCGCCGTATTTCCGTTTCGGGTGGGAAGCCACAGATTTTTCTATGCAATCGTCGCACTGATGCTTATCGGCTTGGCATTGGCGCAGTACCGTTTCCGGGTTTTCAATATTCTGATCGAGGGAATCCGAAATGGGAGCAAAAGATTCTCCGATCCTTGAATTCCGAATGACACGCTAACCCATATTAAAGCCGGAGCCCGAATCTCGCCCTGAATTTGTTGTCAAAAATCCATGCTAGCGACCCGGACCTCGGCCGTTCAGCAAGTTCGTGACTGACCGCTCGATCGAAAAATATGCTGCATCGAAAAATGTTTGTCCGCGGGTTCACTCTTTGCCTAAGCGCCTGGATATTGTTATTTGCGGGCAGTCCAGGCTCGGATGACCCAACCCGGAACAGGAGAGATCAGATGATTCAAGAGATCGAACAGGATGTCCGCGAGACCAGCCAATATCTGGACCGGGAGGTGCTGAGCGAAGCCGTGTTGGAAGCCCTGCGCAAGGTCCCGCGTCATCGATTCGTGCCTGAAGATCAACTCGAATGGGCCTATGAAAACCGTCCGCTTCCGATCGGTTACGGGCAGACCATCTCCCAACCTTATATCGTCGCGATCATGACCGATTTACTGAAACTTCGGCCCGGCCAGCGTGTGCTGGAGATCGGAACCGGCTCCGGGTATCAGGCCGCGATTCTTGCTGAAATTGTCGATCGGGTGTTTACGATCGAGATCGTCGAGGCATTGGCCGATGGCGCCCGGGAGCGAATCCGGAATCTCGGCTACGAGCATATTCAGACCCGCAAAGGGGACGGTTACTTCGGCTGGGAATCTGAGGCGCCATTCGACGCGATCGTGGTGACCGCGGCGGCCAGCCATATCCCTCCGCCGCTGGTGAAGCAGCTCAAAGCCGGGGGACGTATGATCATCCCGGTCGGAAGCCGATTCATGGTTCAGCAATTGTTACTGGTTCAGAAAGACTCGGAGGGGCTCGTAACCACCCGACAGATCCTTCCGGTCCGCTTTGTTCCATTGACCGGAAGTCATTGATGTAGCGATTTTCGACCCCCGGTCATGCCGCAGGCCAGTCCTTTCCCGCTGCGCGTTTCCATCGCGCTGGTTTCCGCGGCCGCGTTGGGCTACGAACTATTGTTGATGCGCTGGTTTTCCATGATCCAGTGGCATCATTTCGCGTTCATGATCATCAGCCTGGCCTTGCTCGGTTTTGGTGTCAGCGGTACCGTTTTAAGTTTATTTTCGGGCTGGCTGGAGCGGCATTTTTCGGTTGTCATGATCGCGAATCTGCTGTTGTTCGCCGGCTCCTCGGTCGGAGCGCTCGCGCTCGCTCAGCGTGTTCCATTCAATGCGGAAGAACTGCTCTGGAACTGGCGACAGTCCCTTTATCTGCTGCGGGTCTATCTGCTTCTGATGTGCCCGTTTTTTTTTGCCGCGAACAGCATCGGCTTGAGTTTTCTCCGATACAGGAAGGGCATATCGGGCATTTACGCGGCCGATCTGGCCGGTGCGGGATTCGGGAGTTTCGGGATGGTCATCCTGCTGTTTTATATCTTCCCGGAAACCGCCGTCCTGGTTGTATCACTGACCGGAGTCCTGGCCGCGGCCGCCAGTTGGTGGGCCCTGAACCGCGAATCGAGCGCTTGGTTGATCGCATCGATCGGTTGCGGATGCCTGCTGTACTTTTTCCCGCAAGCCTGGATACATCCGGTTTACTCTCCGTACAAGGGTCTGAGCCAGGCGCTTCGGATACCGGGCAACCGGATTGTCTTTGAAAGTTCAAGCCCGCTCGGCAGGATCAGCATCCTTGAAAGCCAAATCACTCCGATCCGGCACGCGCCGGGTGTGAGCCTGAACGCGAGCGGCGAAATTCCGGAACAGATCGGTGTTTATATCGACGCGGACAGCCTGAGCGTGATCAACCGGATCGACGAGCCGCGAAAACAGGACTGGCTGGACCAGGCCACATCGGCCCTGCCGTTCCATTTCAGGCACTTCGACCGGGTGCTGATCCCCGGCGCAGGAACCGGAGGCGAGGTGTTGCGAGCGTTGTATCATCAGTCCGGGCATATCGATGCCGTGGAGTTGAATCCCGCGATAATCGGACTGTTAGAGGATCGCTTTGCCGGATTTTCCGGGGATCTTTACCACAGGGACAATGTTACCATCCACGTGGCCGACGCACGCGGTTTTGCCGAGGGCCAAGCCGCGGAATACGATTTGATCCAACTGGGACTGCTGGATTCGATGGGCTCGTCCGCCGGTCTCCAAGCCTTGGGAGAAAACTATCTTTACACGGTGGAAGCGCTGAAAACATTTCTGGGCCGACTGACTCCGCAGGGGGTTCTCGCGCTGAGCCTGTGGACCAAAATCCCTCCGCGCGACACCCTGAAAATGTTCGCCACCGCGGTTCAGGCGCTGAAGGATCGAAGGGTTCCGTTTCCAGGGCGGCAGCTGATTCTGATCAGAGGCTGGCAAACCAGCACTCTGATCGTGAAAAACGGCATGATTACGGGTCCGGAAATCACGCGTACCCTGGAGTTTTGCAAAGACAGAAGTTTCGATCCGGTCTATTTTCCCGGTATCCATCCCGAGCAAACCAACCGTTACAACAAGGTCCGCGAGGACTATTTTTTTCTCGGAAGTCACGCCCTCCTCAGCGAGCATTCCAGCGCCTTTCAACGCGATTACAAATTCAATATCGAGGCCGCAAGAGACGACAAACCTTATTTTTTCGATTTCTTCAAATGGCGTTCCCTGCCGGAAATCATTTCCTCGCTCGGCAGCGGTGGAATATCGCTGCTGGAAAGCGGCTACCTGATCCTGATGCTGACTCTGGTTCAAGCCATCCTTGCCAGCATGGTTCTGATCCTTCTGCCGCTTCGCGTGGCGAAAAAGCGGTCCGGGGATACCCCGATGCACAAGGTCTTGGCGTATTTTTTTCCTTTGGGAGTCGCGTTCATGTTCCTTGAAATCGCATTGATCCAAAAATTCATCCTGTTTCTGCACCATCCCTTGTATGCGATAACCGCAACCTTGAGCACGATATTGATTTGCGCCGGGATGGGCAGCCGCTGGGCGCAACGCTTCGATTCCCCGGAGAGCCGATTTGGCGCGGTTCGCTATTCTACCGCGGCGATTCTATCCCTTGGATTAGCCTTCGCACTCGGACTGAATTCCTTGCTTGTAGAACTGGTGAATCTTTCGCAACCGGTGAAATTTCTCATCGCAGCGTTATTGCTCGCTCCCCCGGGGTTTTTCATGGGGATTCCGTTTCCGCTTGGCTTGAGCGCGGTCGCCGCCAGAGTCCCTGCAATGGTTCCCTGGGCTTGGGGCATTAACGGATGCGCCTCGGTCATCAGCGCGATACTGGCTACGCTAGTCGCGATTCAGTTCGGATTCACCCTGCTGATGTTCTTCTCGCTGCTGCTGTATGCGGTCGCGGCACTCTGTTTTCCAAGGTTTAGCGATATAAAAAACGTTCCGCGCGGCGCCTGAGAAAAGCTGCGCCGTTCAACCGCAGGAATCACCCTTTCTGTCGTACGATCTGATAACTCCTGCCCAAATACCAGATCGGAGCGCTCCAGATATGGACCAGGCGGGTGAACGGAAAGACCAGAAACATGGTGAGTCCGAGAATAATATGCAGTTTGTAGATTACGTTGACACCGGCAACCACGTCGGCGGCGCCGCTCTGGAACGTGACCACGCGCTGCGCCCACTCGGCCAGAAGCAGCATTTGCGCGCCGTCCAAATGGAAGGCCGATACCAGAATGCTGATCAGCCCGAGGATCAACTGCACATAAATCAACAGCAAGATAAATACATCGCTTGCGCTGCTAGTTGCCCGGACCCGCGGGTCGGTCAGGCGGCGCTTCACGAGAAAGGTCATGCCGACGAAACAGACGCCGCCGAACAGGCCGCCGGCAATCATTGCAAGTAACTGTTTGACTTGGGTCGTGAGCCCCAGCGCATGATAGACCGAGGGAGGCGTGAGCAATCCGAACAGATGGCCGAAAAACAACAACAGGATGCCGACATGGAACAGGTTGTTCGCCTTTCTGAAATCCCGGCTGCTCAGCATCTGGCTCGAACCGGCCTTCCAGGAATACTGGTCGCGATCGAATCGAATCCAGCTCCCGATAAAAAAAATGGTTCCGGCGAGGTAGGGATAGATTCCAAAAAACAGGTCATTCAGATAATTCATTGCGTTCTCCGGGCGACCTTAATCGCCTCTACGGGTATACGAACTTCTTGGGGGCCGCCCCGAACTCCCGACGCCTGAGCCTTGTCGGCACCGAAAGTCACCATTTCTTCTTCCCAAACTTCATCCAGAGCTTCCGGGCTATCGTCGCGGCTTTCCCCGGAAACCTCGCGCTGAATAAACTCCATGTCAACATTGGCTTGGATCAGGTTCAACAATGCCGAGAACAAGACGCTATAAGCATTCCGGCGATTTTCGAGCCGGGCCCGAAGCAAGGCCAGGATGTGCTGCACATCGCCCAGCCATTCGATAATCTCCGCTTCCGGACGCTGTGACAGATATTCCAGAAACAGCGGGATGAAATCCGGCAGTTCGCGCACGGCTATTTCGAAGCCGTTATCCTCATAGATTTTCATCAGATCGACCATGGCCTGACCCCGGTCGCGCGACTCACCGTGCACATGCTCGAACAGCAATAACGACAGCGAGCGGCTCCGGTCGAAGGTCTCGACATATTCCGACTGCGCATCCATCAGATTCTTGGCACACAGAGCCTCGATGAACCGGGTTAGGGCAAGCTGGTCGGACTCGGGAAGCACGGCCTCATCGCGAATCACCGCGGACAACTCATCCCCGTGTTCAAACAGACCCTGGTCCGGATAACACAGCAACGCCGAAATCACTTTTAGAGTATTCACGGGTGTTCGCTCTAGTCCCCTTGCTGAGTCACGGGTCTGACCGGTTTGTAGCGCTTCACTTCGGCAATGGTAATCGTGTTGGTTTGCTTGCCGCCAAACAGATTGACTTTGCTTTTGCTGCCGCCGCAACCGTCTCCGAAACTGAAGCCGCAGCCTCCGCGTTCCGGAAACGCGTCGATGGCTTCTTCGCGGTGACCGGTCGGGATCACGAAGCGGTCTTCGTAGTTCGCGATCGCTAGATAGCGGTACATGTCCTCGACCTGGGCACGGCTCAGGCCGACCTGTTCCAGCACCTCGAGATTCTCTTCGCCATCGACCTGCTGGCTGCGTTTGTAGGCGCGCATCGCGAGCATGCGTTTGAGCGCCTCGGTCACGGGTTTTTCATCTCCGGCAGTCAGCATGTTGGCCAGGTATTTGACCGGAATGCGCAACGAATCGACATCGGGAATGATCCCGTTGACGCCGACCTTGCCGCTGTCGGCCGCGGACTGGATCGGACTCAAGGGCGGTACATACCAGACCATCGGCAGGGTCCGGTATTCCGGGTGAAGCGGGAAGGCCAGCTTCCAGTCCATCGCGAGTTTATAGACCGGTGATTTTTTGGAGGCCTCGAGCCAGGAGTCCGGCACCCCGTCCCGGCGGGCCTGCGCGATCACGTCGCGATCGAAAGGATCCAAAAAAATTTCCAACTGCTTTTCATATAGATCGGTTTCATTGGGCGTACTGGCCGCCTCGGAAATGCGGTCCGCATCGTACAACAGCACGCCGAGATAACGAATCCGCCCGACACAGGTTTCCGAACACACCGTGGGCTCACCCATCTCGATGCGCGGATAACAAAAAATACATTTCTCGGATTTACCGGATTTCCAGTTGAAATAGATCTTTTTATAGGGGCACCCTGAGATGCACATGCGCCATCCGCGGCACTTATCCTGATCGATCAGCACGATCCCGTCCTCTTCGCGTTTGTAGATCGCGCCGGAAGGACACGAAGCGACACAGGTTGGATTCAGGCAGTGCTCGCAAAGTCTCGGCAGGTACATCATGAAAGTATTTTCGAACTCTCCATAGATGTCTTTCTGGACCTGATCGAAATTCTTGTCCTTGCTGCGCTTCTCGAATTCCCCGCCGAGGATTTCCTCCCAATTCGGCCCCCATTCGATCTTCTGCATGGTCTGACCGGTGAGCAACGACCTTGGCCGGGCGACCGGCTGGTGCTCGGATTCGGGTGCCGTGTGCAGATGCTCGTAGTCGAAATCGAAGGGTTCGTAGTAGTCGTCGATCTCAGGCAGGTCCGGATTCGCGAAGATATTCGCGAGAATCCGCCATTTCCCGCCGATCCGGGGTTCCAGCTTGCCGTTCTGCTTGACCCTCCAGCCGCCGTTCCATTTGTCCTGGTTTTCCCATTCCTTCGGATAACCGATTCCGGGCTTGCTCTCGACATTATTGAACCACGCGTATTCGGTGCCTTCGCGCGAAGTCCAGACATTCTTGCAGGTGATGGAACAGGTGTGACAACCGATACACTTGTCGAGATTCAATACCATCCCGACCTGAGCACGCACTTTCATCAGGCCACCTCCGCGGATCTTTCCGCCTCGTCGGTCCCGTCCAGCCATTCAACTTTATTCATCTTTCTCACAATCACGAATTCATCCCGGTTCGATCCCACGGTCCCGTAGTAGTTAAAACCATAGCTCTGCTGCGCATAACCACCGATCATATGGGTCGGCTTGAGCACCGCGCGGGTCACCGAATTGTGGATGCCGCCGCGGGTCCCGGTCGTTTCCGCGCCCGGCACATTCACAGTCCGCTCCTGGGCGTGGTACATCATGGTCATGCCCTCTTTCACCCGCTGACTAACGACAACACGCGCGGTCAGCGCACCGTTGACGTTGAATACCTCGACCCAGTCGTTGTCCACGATGCCGACTTTTTTCGCATCGATTTCGCTCATCCAGATGATCGGACCACCGCGGGAGAGCGTCAGCATGATCAGGTTGTCGGTATAGGTGCTGTGGATACCCCATTTCTGGTGCGGGGTGATCCAGTTCAGCGCGATCTCTTTATTGCCATTGGGTTTCTTGCCCATCAAGGGCCGCACCGTTTTGGTATCGAGCGGCGGCCGGTAGGTCGAAAAGCCTTCTCCGAACGCCACCATCCAGTCATGGTCCTGATAGAACTGCTGGCGGCCGGTCAGGGTTCTCCACGGGATGCGTTCATGGACATTGGTGTAGCCCGCGTTGTAGCTGACATGCTCGTCTTCCAGACCGCTCCAGGTCGGCGACGAGATGATCTTGCGCGGCTGAGCCTGAATATCGCGGAAGCGGATCTTTTCGTCCTGTTTCGGGCGGGCCAGATGGGTATGGTCGAGCCCCGTATGCTTTCCCAAGGCTTCCCAGGCCTTGACCGCGACGTTGCCGTTGGTTTCGGGTGCGAGCGCCAAAATAACTTCCGCGGCGTCGATCGCCGAATCGATTCGCGGCCGCCCGTGGCTGACTCCTTCGTCCCATACCGTGTGATTCAACTTGGCCAACAGTTCGACTTCCGTGTCGGTATTCCAGCTGATCCCCTTACCGCCGTTGCCGAGCTTGTTCAACAAGGGCCCGAGCGATGTAAACTTCTTGAAGGTATTCGGATAATCGCGTTCGACTACGATCAGGTTCGGCATGGTTTTTCCGGGAATCGGATCGCATTCACCGCGTTTCCATTCCTTGATCTCGGCCGCTTGTCCCAATTCGCCCGGGGTATCGTGCAGCAAGGGCAGGGTAACCAGATCCTTTTCGACGCCGAGATGGCCGACGCAGACTTCGGAAAAGCTTTTCGCGATTCCCTTGTAAATCTCCCAGTCGCTGCGCGCTTCCCAGGCCGGATCGACCGCGGCAGAGAGCGGATGGATGAAAGGATGCATGTCCGAGGTATTCATGTCGTCCTTTTCGTACCAGGTAGCGGTCGGCAGCACGATATCAGAATAAAGACACGTGGTGGACATCCGGAAATCAAGGGTCACCAAGAGGTCGAGTTTTCCGGTTTGTTCCTGATCGTGCCAGAGCACTTCCTCGGGCTTGGCTTCACCGCTTTCACCGAGGTCCTTGCCCTGCACGCCGTGCTTGGTCCCGAGCAAGTGTTTGAGCATGTATTCATGGCCCTTGCCGCTCGAACCCAGGAGGTTGGAACGCCAGATGAACAGGTTACGCGGGAAATTCCGCGGGTTGTCGGGATCTTCACACGCAAATTTGAGCTGCCCTTGCTTCAATTGTTCGACCGTGTACTGAACCGGGTCCAATCCCGCGGCCTCGGCCTCGGACACGATTCCGAGCGGATTGGTCGCGAGTTGCGGGGCGGACGGCAGCCATCCCATGCGCTCGGCGCGGACATTGTAATCGATCACGCTGCCGGTGAATTTCTGCCGGTCGGCGAGTGGAGACAGGATCTCGTGCAGCGCGATTTTTTCATAGCGCCACTGGTTGCTGTGGTTGTAAAAAAACGAAGTGCCGTTCATCTGACGCGGCGGACGATGCCAGTCCAGCGCGAAAGCCAAGGGCAGCCAGCCGGTCTGCGGCCGCAGCTTCTCCTGTCCGACATAGTGCGACCAGCCTCCGCCCGATTGACCGACACAACCGCACAATGCGAGCATGTTGATCAATCCGCGGTAGTTCATATCCTGGTGGTACCAGTGATTCAGACCCGCTCCGACGATGACCATCGACCTGCCTTTGGTTTTCTCGGCGGTTTCGGCAAACTCCCGAGCGACGGTAATGACGTCTCGTGCCCGAACCCCCGTGATTTTTTCCTGCCAGGCCGGTGTGTAGGGGATGTCGTCTTCGTAGCATGAAGCGACATTTTCTCCGCCCAAACCGCGATCGATCCCGTAATGGCCGATCATCAGGTCATATACCGTTGCAACGCGTACCGTACGCCTGTCGGCCAGTTCGACGCTGCGGGTCGGAATGTTCCGGCACAGGATTTCGGCGTGCCCGGTACTGGCAAAGTGTTCGTGTTCGATGCCTCCGAAATACGGGTAGGCCACCGAGGTGATGTCGTCCGAACCCTCGATCAGACTCAGACTCATCTGAGTCGGCTCACCGCCCGCTTCCTTTTCTTCGATGTTCCAGCGCCCATGTTCACCCCAACGGAAACCGATCGAACCGTGCGGAACCACCAGTTGGTCACCGTCGAAGGCCAGGGTCTTCCACTCCGGATTGTTGTCCTCGCCAAGGTTCCCGGCAATATCCGAGGCGCGCAGAAAACGGGTCGGAGCAAAAGAGGCGCCGCTGCGTTCCTCCAACAGAACCAGCATCGGCATGTCGGTATTCCTGCGCACATAATCGACAAAGTACTCACGCGGCTTTTCGACATGAAATTCCTTCAGAATCACATGCACAAAAGCCATCGCCAGCGCGGAATCGGTGCCCTGTTTGGGTGCGAGCCAGATATCCGCGAATTTTGCGGCTTCCGAATAATCCGGCGTCACGACAACGCTTTTGGTGCCCTTGTAGCGGACTTCGGCATAAAAGTGTGCATCCGGCGTCCGGGTCTGGGGCACGTTCGAACCCCACAAGATCAGGTAATTGGAGTTGTACCAGTCGGCCGATTCCGGAACATCGGTCTGTTCGCCCCAGACCTGCGGTGAACTCGGCGGCAGGTCGCAGTACCAGTCGTAGAAACTCAGACAGGCGCCGCCGATCAATGACAGATACCGCGAGCCGGCCGCATAGGAGACCATGGACATGGCCGGAATCGGTGAAAAACCGACGATGCGGTCGGGGCCGAACTGTTTGGCGGTGTACACATTCGCCGCGGCGATGATTTCGTTGATTTCGTCCCAGGTCACGCGCACGAAGCCGCCCAAGCCGCGGCGGGTTTTGTATTCCGCGGTTTTTTCGGCTGACCCGACGATGCTTGCCCAAGCCTCCACGGGCTCCATGCCGCCGCGCGCGCTGCGCCAGAGTTTCAGCAGGCGCTTGCGGATCATCGGATACTTGAGGCGATTCGCGCTGTACAAATACCACGAATAACTCGCGCCGCGCGGACATCCGCGCGGTTCATGGTTGGGCAGGTCCGGGCGGGTTCTCGGGTAGTCGGTCTGCTGAATTTCCCAGGTAACCAGGCCGTTTTTCACATAGATTTTCCAACTGCACGAACCGGTACAGTTGACGCCATGCGTGGAACGCACCACTTTGTCATGCTGCCAGCGTTGACGGTAACTGTTTTCCCAGGAACGATCCTCATTACTGATCTCCCCGTGATTGTTCGAAAAAGTAGCTTGTTTTTTCTTGAAAAACTGCAATCTGTCCAGAAAATGACTCACGGGACCGGTCTCCGCAGACGTGGTAGGAATTGGGGATGGTTCGCTATCACCCACCCCTCGTTTAATAGGTAGTCTAGGCTATATGCAATATAAGCGCCAAAACAAACAATCAATACCTGATAGAATTACTATGTTATTTCCGGCCCCGGTTACTAAATAACGCACAATTTGTGTGCGCCAAGACGCGATCCGCACCATCATCGAGCATTCTGTAAACCAGAACTTCTCACAAAGCCTACGCGTTTTTTTACGGGGTGCGGCGTTTCAGCCCGAAATATCTTTTCAACGCCGTGTTGAGAGTCGCGGAACGTATCCTGAATGAAGCCCCCGAACACTCATCAACCCGGCCAAGTTTTCAGACATTCCAACCGTCTCACCGAGCAGGCTCATCCGGATTGAGCAAGTCATTATACATGCTTGGCCTCCGGTTCCGCGAAAGTCTCTCCAGCGCTAATTTTTTCCTTGCAAAATGCGAGGCGGACCATTTAAGTTACATCAGGCTTTACGTTAGTCATGTGGAGCGTTACTATGCCCCCATGATAAACACGTTCAAGCGCGCCGAAACCAAAGCCTTGTTCAACCGTCAGAGCGTCGCGCGTTTCGATACTGAGACGGCCAAGGACACGCCGAGCGCTGAATTGGCAAAGATCAAACCGTGGGGGAGCAGCGATTCTCAGACAATGACCTGACGTATCAATCGGCGGTGAGCGGGGGTTTCGGTTTTTGGATCGGAGAGTCTGTTTTGCGGATCACCCTGAATCAACTCGAGTGGTTCGGAAACCTCATTCAATCGATGCCGGTACTGCTGTTCCTGGCGATCGTTTTGTCTCCTCCGGAAGCGAAAGGCTATCCGGGTATTGTGATTGAATCCGGAAGCGGAAAAGTGCTGCAGCACGAGGATGCGAATCAGAGCTGGCATCCGGCTTCCCTGACCAAGCTGATGACCCTGTATCTCACGTTCAACGCGCTGCACTCGGGGCAACTGAACCTGGATGAGCAACTCACGGCGTCGGCTTTCGCCGCCTCGCAGCCGCCGACCCGTCTCGGTCTTCGGCACGGGGACAGACTGACCGTCGGCGAAGCGATACAAGCGGTGGCTACGATATCCGCGAACGATGCGTCCGTGGTTCTCGCCGAACGCCTGAAAGGCAGCGAAGCGCTGTTCGCCGAGGAAATGACCCGTCAGGCGAAGCAGCTCGGTATGCATGCGACCGAGTTCTTCAATGCTTCGGGGCTCCCGAACCTTCAGCAGAAAACCACCGCAAGAGACATGGCGCTATTGGCTATGCGGCTGATCAAATCTTTCCCGGACTATTTCCATTATTTCTCCAATCGCTCGATCACGTTCAGGGGGAGACACCGAATGGCGACCAATGGATTCATTTCCAGCTATCCCGGCGCGGACGGACTGAAGACCGGTTATACCTGCGGTTCCGGTTACAATCTGATCGCGACGGCCCTGCGTGACAATGTCCGCCTGATCGGGGTTGTGCTCGGCGCGGGATCGAAACGAGAGCGAAGTACCCAAATGCGGAAACTGCTCGACCTCGGATTCACCAAAGTCCGGGAGCCCGCGGAGGTGCCGACAATCACTGGAATTGCATTGAACCAGCCCGCCGAATTTTCTGCGCCTCCGTTCCGGCTCAAGGGATGCGCATCCCGTCCTGTCCAGTCCATAGCGCAAGACGACCCCCTCCCTGTCCAAACCCTGACGAAGGAGGGCTCCTTACCCGGCTGGGGGGTTCTGCTTGGCATTCAAAGAGGCAAAAATGATGCTCTATCCGTTGTTAAAAAAGCCCGGTCGGAGCTGGAGCGAGTCAGGATTTCGAGTACGCCCGCGCTTTTGAAGCGGAAGTTCCGGAAAGGGTCTTCGTGGAAAATCCTGCTGGTCGGTCTGGAAAAAGCGCAAGCCGGTCAAGCGTGCAGGCATTTGTTGGCGCATGCGGTGAACTGTGTGATTCAGTCGCCCAAACGAATGAACAGCCGGGGTTATGCGCGACGTTGACATTGCTTGTCTGGTGCGAGCCGTTCGGGGTCCGGTTCATTCGCGGGGTAAAAATTGCGCGGAGAGTATCGAGGTCAGGCAGTAAGCCGCGAAGTAGAAAAATCCCGGACCGAACTCGGCATTCATCCGGACCGCATCGCCCGGATGGTCGTCCGCGTTGGCGGCCATATAACCGACGATGATCGCCATGACAAAAACATCGCTCATCGACCACTTGCTGATCATCCCGGCCAGATTCTGCAATGAACCATGTACCGCCCGTTTGCGCAATAGAGCCGCCAGGGCGGTCAGGAACAATTTGACCAACGGTACGACCACCGCAAACAGGCCGATCAGAATGGCCACGAAATAATTGCCGCTTGAAAACAAATCGTTCATCGTGCCCAATATGCTGCGGGTCTTTTTGTAGATTTCCACGGAACCTTCGAGCCGCAAATTCTCAATCATCGCGTGGGCGAATTGAGCGATTATCGAGTTGTCGGGCCGTTCGGGGATTAAAGAATCGGCTGCCAGATCCAGCATCTCCTTCTTGCTCACAGAGGCTTCCAGGGTCAACATCGGTTGGTTCAGGCCCGGTATCAGCAGGCCGAGGGCCAACATGAACAGCAGCAGGGAGATTTTCTGGTGCATCGGATCCAAGCCGGACAATAACGAGGTCTTGATGATACCGTCATGACCGGGCGTATGGCCAGAGCCCCGCCCGTGTGACGGCCTTCGAATCGATTACCGTTTCCATAAAGACGCCGCGTATTTCGTTAAGATGTGAAGCGTTGCGAATGCCAGGGAGTCAGGAATCCGTGGCCTTCAATCCCGGAAGCTCCGACAAACCCTCCCGCCGCCACTCGGCGAGCTTTTCATGCGCATAAGAATATCCTCGCTGCGCGATCTGTTTGACTTGGTCAAAGTCCAGAA
Source organism: Methylococcaceae bacterium (assembly GCA_022616595.1). Classification (GTDB taxonomy): domain Bacteria; phylum Pseudomonadota; class Gammaproteobacteria; order Methylococcales; family UBA1147; genus UBA1147. The sequence continues at coordinate 1,444 of JAKEEL010000016.1, read as the reverse complement.
GTCCGAAATCCTGCACCGGAAAACGCACATAATAGTCGGCCAGGTTCTTCATGCTCTCCAAGGCTTCATCACTCTTGATCAGCCACGATGCGATCAATGTCTTGGTCACGCTCGGTAGAGCCGGGGTGCGAGCGGCCGGACCGAACTTTTGAATCAATGCCTGCCATCCAGAAAAATTTCCCTCGATCGCGGTTTCCGTTTCCAGACCCATCGGGGCGCCGACGTCGAAAGCAATCAAAGGGCCGACATCGTCCAGTTTGCGCATCACATCGACCGGTATGTTATTGAACACTGCCCCGTCAACGAGGAATCGGTTCCCTTCGATCACCGGCGGGAAAAGGCCCGGAATCGACATGCTGGCGCGTATGTATTTCCACAACAAGCCCTGATCGTGCACCCGCTGCAGGGAGGAATTCAGATCGGTGCTCACACAAAAGAAATTGATCCAAAGGTCCTCGATCTTCTGCTCGCCGAACCGTTCCTTCAACTGACGGGTGATACTCTTGCCGGAGGTCAGGGCGACAGCCGGAAACGTGTAGTCCATGCGGTAATTGAAACCGCATGCCTGCTCCATCATCGTCTCATAGTCCCAACGCAATGCCGCCATGCCGGCCACGATGGAACCCATGCTGCTGCCGCCGACTTTGTCGATCGGTACCCCGGCTTCCCGAAGTGCGCGGATTGCACCGATATGGGCGAATCCCCGGGCTCCGCCACCGCTGAGCACCAATCCGACACCCTTGCCGCTCAGGAGCCGCGCCAGCCGCGCCATGTCGTCCGCGTCGTCCGGACAGACATGGTAATGGTATTGCACCACGCGCTCGCGCAGCCAGTCGCCGGTTCGATCATAAAGCAAGTCCTTTTGCCGATGCAGAATCACAAGGCTTTTCGGCAGTTCGCGGTAGCGTGAATCGGTCAACAGGGTTTCCTCGATCACTCCCTTGCGCGGCGAGGAGAGCGTATCTCCGACCAGGACCACGCGGTCCGCCTGACGCAGGCAGCGCAGGGTCCATTCGGAAGGCTCGGCATCGGTCTGATACAGGAGATAACGATACTTGGTTTCCTGATGATTCAGCCACCGAACGACATTGACATTATCGGGATCCCCGGCCGGCGTTTGGGCCATCCCCTTGGGGCTCAAAAATTGATCCAGCGAATCGCTGTTCAAATGCAGCGTCGGGGCATGCTCTTTAAGACATTCGGCAAGCCGGCGGCTGAATTCGAGGAGCGGTACATGATTTCCGGTCGGGACGAGCGCAATGTTGACCACGTTGTTCGGGTTCCGAACGCTGCCCAAAGTTTGCAGCCAGAGGCGTTTGATCACACTGCCGGCGAAGTGCGTGACCAATTCCCGGGGGTGTTTTTGCAGCAGGCGGTTGAAGGATTCCACGGAAAGCTTGGCGACCATGGTATCGCGGATCGCGTGCACCGTCGCGGTTCGCTT
>JAKEEL010000130.1 GCA_022616595.1 Methylococcaceae bacterium | reverse complement strand
GCCGGCGTCTGGGTTGCCGACGACCAGGCCGAGGCCGCCGGAGAACTGATCTGGCAATATGAACATGGCCTGGAGCAAGAAGACGAAACCCGGGGCCGCGAAGATCCGCAAAGCACGATGTGATTATTGCAGGTTATTTTTCGACTTCGAACCAATCTGGTATCCACCTGCCCGGCTTGATTCCGACATCCCATGCTCATCGCTAAAAACAAGCTGTTCTGGACGGATCTTAGCCGCTACGGTGCGGTCCACCGAGGCCCTGCCGCGGCGGCGCAAATCCATTCGAATCAGCGCTGCCTTTTGGTGTTCGTGCACGGACTGTTCGGCGACTGCCGCAAAACCTGGGGCCAGATGCCGCAATGGGTCTTGGAAAACGCGGGCTTGGATATGCCGGTGATCTCTTTCGCCTATCCCTCGCGGTCCTGGCACCGCTGCAGTATCGCTCAGGCCGCGGAGGACCTCGGAGCCTGGCTCGAAACCGAATTTCGCGATTATCCGCACCTCCTGTTCGTGACCCACAGTACCGGAGGGCTGGTTGTGAAAACGCTGCTGAACTCGGCCGCGCACAAGCTTTTCAAGGAACCATCCGAATCCGACGAGTCGGCCGGCGAGCATTCGCCGTGGACCCGGACGCGCCGGGTCCTGAACATTGCCGTGCCGCATTTCGGCGGATCGCCTTTGCTCAGCAATGGAGGAAAATGGATCTATAGAATTTATTATTTCTTGCTCGCGCCTTTCTTCGCATGCGTGCGCTTCCTCAGTCAGGGAAGCCTGGACTGGGGTAAGAACCAGATCATTCCGGCCCTGGCCTGGCGCAATCCCTGGCTCATAAGCCTCGAAAAGGATTTTCATGCCTGGCTTAAAACATCGCGGGAATCCAATCGCATCGCTCCCGTAGTGCAAGACATCGGGGCGAAATCGGATCTTTCCGTTCCATTCAGCATCGACGAGGGCGCACGACGGATCTATATCCGCGGCACGCACAAATCGATCAAAATTCCGCGGCGGATGAAAGCGCCGATTGTCACGATCACGGCGGAACTGGTTCGACAATACGCTCAAAACCCGATGGTCGATCTGGTGCATTTAACCTTGAACCGCATCGGCCTGGTCAACAGAACACTCGGCACCCTGCGATTGATCGGCCCGGCGGACGGGGATCGCGAGGCGGAGCGGATCCGTCCCGCGATCCAGCAGTCCATAGCCGGTACCCAGCAAGCCGTGGCCGAACGGATCATCGCGGAAGTCCGGCGCGGCGGTGTGCAGCCGCGCAAGTTGCTGGTGACCGGCGCGGCCGGTGTCGGCAAGACCTCGGTGCTGCGTCATATCGCCTGGAAACTCGGAGTCGATTACCTCTCAGCCCCGGGCCAGGCAACCCCCCTGCCGCTCTTGATTCCGATGCAGCAGATCACAGTATCCGAGCCCACCGAGTCCAACTATAGCTGGGAAATGATGTGGCAATGGTGGATCCGCTGGGGCCTGTCCCTGGCGCCTGAAATGGATTGGAGCCAGGACTGGTTGGAACAGCAGTTTCACGGCAGTCCGGTCGCCGTGATTTTGGACGGGCTCGATGATTTTCTGCAAATCCATAAATCGATCGGATTTTCCTCGATCGTCAAATTGCTGCGGGATACCGAAGCCCGCTATGCCGGGAATCCGAATCTATCGATCGTGATCGGCATCCGCAACACCCTGCAGGGGATCGAGCGACTGGTCAGCAATCCGCGCGATATCCATGAAATATTGCGCCTTTCCGTAGAACAGGCCAAACAGGTCTACCCCGCGTGCCAGACCTGGATCGAAACCGTCCGCGACCGGGAGTTGATGGACTTCATCCTGACCCCCCTGATCCTGTCCAATTATGAACCCGACCCGAGCTGTCAGATCAGCGCGGGGCCGGACAGTCAAAGCACCCTTTTGTGCCAAACCGTCCGCACGGTCCTGCTGCGGTCCGGCTTGGTCGCAGGCCGGGTCGATGCGCGGGAAATCGAGATCGAGCATCTTGGAAGCGCGATGATCGCGATCGCCTGGTTGTTTTTTTACAAGTCCCGCGGCGAGATCAATATCGAAATCCTGCAGCGCGAAGCGCTCGAATTCCATCGGCGCTGGAAAGACTATTTCGCAGGGCAGGAACAGTGCAACGAAACGTTCTATCTGGAAAGCATCGCCGCCGAAAAGGAAGAACTTCTGTTTGGATTTTCACTGGCCGGCAACCCGATCATCTGCGAGGATCTTTTGCAGCGCTCCCTGTTCGTTCCGACCGGACCCGGCAGGGTGCGCTTCCGGCACCGGCATTGGCAGGAATTCCTGCTCGGACAGTACCTGTCCTTGTGCATCCGGATGCACAATTTTGACGAACTCGGCATCGCCGCGTTTCACTCGCGGATTTACCGGATGGCCGGCGATACCTTCGGGGATCGGGTGATTTCCGAAGGTTGCATCCGGGCCCTGTTTCAGAGCTGGCGTAAAAGCCGCAATCCATTTGTGGCCGGAAATGCGATCGCATTCCTGACCTGGAACCAAACCACGATCGAACCGGTTGCGATACGCCTGTTGCTCGGCAAACTCAGCGAGTTTGAACTGCTTTCGCGACTGGTATTGTTGGGCGGACTGGCTTATCGGGTATTGCTCAATCGCGACAACGATGTTTCGCTGCCCGACATTCGGCGCGCTTTGATCCCGCGGCTCAAAGAATTTGCGAATCCCCAGACCTCACCGGTGGACGATCCCGCCGCATCGAGTCTGAGCTGGATGTATCAAAAAGCCTTCTCGGAACTGTTCGATCTGGAAGCCCCGGAAATCGAATGGCCGGGGCTGGACTTCAACGACCAGGAAACGCTGAAAGCACTCCCGATGGTGTGCAGCTTTGATAACGGCAATTATGTCCTCGACGAACGCGCGAAGTCGCTGCAAGTGGCCTTCCTGGTCCCGATCATGGAAGCCTTCAACGATCCGCGGCTGGCGATCCGCGCGATGCACTATCTGTATTATCTGATCGTCGCCCGCAAGCACGGCGTGCACTATGTCGGTCTTTCCCGGGAACTGCCGGCATTGCTCGCAGAGGGCTGCAAATTCCAGGGCATCATCGAATCCTTTCACTGGACCCCGGAACTGTTTACCTTCTACCAACGCTGCCAGCGCTATCACGCACGCGTCGATTCCGAAAGCCTGGAAGTCGAACATGGATTCTGATCCGATTAATTGAATTTCGCTGAATAATCACAGATCAACGTGCAATGAACCGGACCTGTCCTGGCTGATCAGGGAATGTCGATGCAACCCATCATTTCCGTCCAGAATCTCTCGAAAACCTATGCCTCGGGTTTTCAGGCGCTCAAGAATATCAATCTCCAGATCCGCCGGGGTGAAATATTTGCGTTGTTGGGACCGAACGGGGCTGGCAAGACGACACTGATCAATGTGATCTGCGGCATCGCAAACCCAACCACAGGAAAAATCACTGCCGACCGGCACGACATCATCTCGGATTTCCGCGCCGCCCGTGCAAAAATCGGTCTGGTGCCTCAGGAGCTGTCCACGGATATGTTCGAAAGCGTCTGGACCACGGTATGCTTCAGCCGCGGCTTGTTTGGAAAGCCCCCCGATCAGCGCTACATCGAAGGGTTGCTTCGGCAACTTTCCCTGTGGGACAAAAAGGATTCCAAGATCATGGCCTTGTCAGGCGGGATGAAGCGGCGGGTCCTGATCGCGAAGGCTCTCTCGCATGAACCGACAATCCTGTTTCTCGATGAACCAACCGCCGGCGTCGACGTGGAACTGCGCCGCGATATGTGGGACATGGTCCGGGGGCTGCGGGAAAGCGGCGTGACGATCATCCTGACGACTCATTACATCGAAGAAGCCGAAGAAATGGCCGATCGCATCGGCGTGATCAACAATGGCGAGATCGTGGTCGTGGAGGACAAGGATATTTTGATGAAAAAGCTCGGTAAAAAACAACTGACACTGCATTTACAAAATATGCTGGATCGGATACCCGATGAACTCGCGGGCTTCGGATTGGAGCTTGTCGCGAACGGAAACGAATTGCTTTATACCTTCGATGCCCACAACGAACACACCGGGATCGCGGATTTATTGCGCAGGCTGGATCAACACGGCATCGATTTCAAGGACCTGCATTCGATTGAAAGTTCTTTGGAAGAAATTTTCGTGAGTCTGGTCAGGAAAAAATGATGAACATGCATGCAATCAAGGCAATTTATGGTTTCGAAATGGCGCGCACCGGCCGGACATTGATGCAGAGCATTGCAGCGCCGGTATTGTCGACTTCACTTTACTTTGTGGTATTCGGCGCGGCGATCGGTTCGCGCATGGGAGAAATCGACGGCATCGGTTATGGCGCTTTCATCATTCCGGGTCTGGTCATGTTGTCACTGTTGAGCGAAAGTATCTCCAATGCTTCCTTCGGCATCTACATGCCGAGGTTCACGGGCACGATTTACGAGGTTCTCTCGGCACCGGTCTCCTTCGTCGAGATCGTGATCGGGTATGTCGGCGCGGCAAGCACCAAATCAGTGATCCTGGGATTTCTAATTCTGGCGACCGCGCGATTGTTCGTGGACTACGAAATCGCGCATCCGTTCTGGATGGTCGGATTCCTGGTGCTCACCTCGGTAACATTCAGCCTGTTCGGTTTCATGATCGGCATCTGGGCGGACGGATTCGAGAAATTGCAAATGGTGCCGATGATGATCATCATGCCGCTTACCTTTCTGGGCGGCAGTTTCTACTCGATCAATCTGTTGCCGCCGATCTGGCAGAAAATCACGTGGTTCAATCCCGTGGTTTATCTAATCAGCGGTTTCCGTTGGAGCTTCTATGGAATTTCCGATGTCGACGTTGCCCTGAGTATCGGCATGATCGCGCTGTTCCTCGCCCTCTGTCTCGCAGCCGTATGGTGGATCTTCAAGACCGGCTACCGGCTCAAAAACTGAAGTGCGCGCGTCCCGGGTCCGCGACAATACCCGGGACGCACCGAGCGCTCAAAATCGATCAGTAGGGTTGCGATGGATTGGTTCTGCGCCTCTCGATGCGGACCCGAACCAGGCGTTCGTCGCCTTCGCGAAGGACGTTCAGAGTCACCGTATCGCCGACTCTCGCGAGCCCGATCACATTGCGCAGCTTGGCCGCGGAATCGACCGGATTGCCGTTGACCGCGGTCACCACATCGCCGCGCGACAGGCCGGCTTTGGCCGCCGGCGATCCGTGCACGACATCCGCGATGATGGCTCCCTTGTCAATCGAAATGTCGAAGCTCCGGGCCAGATCCGGGGTCAGATCCTGGACTTGGACACCGACTTGTCCGCGGTGGATGTTACCAAACTGGATGATCTGGTCCATGATCTGAGTCGCCATGTTGATCGGAATCGCGAAACCGATGCCGATGTTGCCGCCGCTGGGTCCGATGATCGCGGTATTGATGCCGATCAAATAGCCCGCCGTGTCGACCAAGGCGCCGCCCGAGTTCCCCGGATTGATCGATGCGTCGGTCTGGATGAAATCTTCATATCCTTCGATCCCGAGGCTGCTGCGCCCGAGCGCGCTCACGATACCCGAGGTCACGGTCTGGCCGAGGCCGAAAGGATTGCCGATCGCAACCACGAGGTCTCCGACGCGCAAGGAATCGGAGTTGCCCTTGGACAGGGCGATGAGACCGGGGGCCTTGATTCGGATCAGCGCAATATCGGTATCCGGATCGCTGCCGACGACCGATGCATCGAAATTCCTGCGATCGAAAAGGGTCACCGTGATTTGATCGGCCTTGCCGATCACGTGGTAATTGGTGATGATGTATCCCTTGTCGGCATCCACGATGACTCCCGAGCCGAGGCTCTGCTGTTCGCGTTCCCGAGGCATCGAAGGGATATCGAAAAAATGCCGGAAGAATGGATCCCTGAGCAGAGGATTTTCCTCATAGCGGATCCTGGTTTTCGTCGAAATGTTGACGACGGCGGGCATCACCTGTTCCAGCATATTCGGCAGTGGATTATTGCCGATCGGAATCGCCGCATCGGCTCCTGACCCAAGAATCGAGCCGATCAACAGAACGATCCACCGGGAAAACAGGAAATAGCGGCATCCGCCGCGTGGCGGATACGAGTTTGGGAATTCGACGTCCGTAATGCCCTTGAAGGAAAGCAGGCAAAACCTCCCTTTCCTGATTTGCGCAGACGAAAAATATGAAAAAAGTCCGGGTGCGATTAAAGACAACAGCGGGTCACAGAAAGCCTGAAAGCGTACAAGCAAGAACATAATTTCCTCCACGTTGTTATTCGGGATGCAAGTGCGAATCCACCCTTCTATGAGGCGTCACTTGTCAACCCCCGAATCAAATTAAATTTTCATGTTCACCACTTTTGTTGTTAAGCGGGGCGGTGGGCAACT
>JAKEEL010000129.1 GCA_022616595.1 Methylococcaceae bacterium | reverse complement strand
CCGCGAAGGGCCGACTGGTGAACGATTATCGCGATGAACGCGACGCGGATTGTGGCAACCAGCTTTTCCTGCAATTCAATGGCGCTGGCCAGATAGCCGGCGGCCGCGAAGCCCGCGATGACCAAAGGAACGAGCAGGATCAGTCCGTACCAGATAAAGCGCATTCGGGCAATCGGTGCCGTGTAATGGTCGGCCAGAAAGTACTTCAAGGCGCCCCGGGATGGATGAAGAGCCTTACCGAGGGCTAACGACATCGCGATCATCGCGACAATCAGCGCCAATCGTCCGAGACTGTCGCTGTATTCGACCTCGCTTTGACTGCCGGTCAAGGTAATCATAAAAACACAGGGTACCACGACGAATCTGAGCCAGCCGGCTTGGGATCTCAAGTTGGCAACCGATTTTTGGCGCCACTTCAGATGCAGTTCGGCAATGCCTCCCGGGGAGAAGATCCGATAAAAGATTTGTAATAGGAATAACGGCAGGCTCGCGGCGCACAGTCCGCGGCCGACGGCCCTTGCAAACTCCGGGGTATTGATATTCGAATCCAGGAGCCAACCGACGCCGTATAACGCCGCGATTCCCGGCGCCACTCGTAAAATGGTAAATCCAATTGCATCCAGGGTGTAACGAAAACGATCGGTTCGAACGGAACCAACCAGTTCGGAGATCTCATCCAATCGGGCCGCGATCGCACGGCGCGCGCCTAGTATCGCAAGGATCACGGCGGACGAGAGCAGTACCAAAAGTTTTCGCGACTCGAAGGCCTCCATCAAGCGGGCTCCGGTTTCCCACCATTGTTCGGGCGATACGATCCAACGCGCTGCTCGTGCGAGGTTCCAAAAAAACTTTTCATTGATAGGCGGGGAGCTTTTGACCCACAACAAGTTTTCATCCAGAAAGGCGGCGTAGCCCCGGGCAACCTCGGACAACCGTTGTTTCGAGAAATCGATATCGCCAAGAATATTCAGATATTTCGAGTAGGTTTCGTTGAGCTTCACAAGCAGCGATTTCTGTTCATCCAACAGCAAATTCAATTCCACGCGCACACGCATCAATTGATGTTTGGATAACTCTTCATTTTTGTTGCTCGAAGCCAGTTTTTCTTCCACGGTCCGGTCGATATCCAAAAAAGACCGCTGCTTTTCCTCGATTTCAAACAAACGCAGCGAGACTTCACCGGTCTTGGCAACCAAGCGTTCCGCAATGCGGTCGATTCGCGCCTGGCCGGGCAGCAGCCGCCTTTGTTCTCTCAAAATCGCGGCGAGGGTCGGACTCAGGCCCGCCAGCGAGACCTTTTTTTCGGAATCTTCCGACTCATTTTCAATCCGTTTCGTTTCCTCTTTAATCTCATTGAGCCGCGCCGCTGCGACCCCGAACTCCTCGCTGAGAATACGGAACTCCTTACCCAATTCAAAATTTTGCTGGATCATTTCCCGAATCAGGGGATGTTTGTCCGAGGCTGCCTGTAGCGCTTCGGCCAGTTCCTTGGAATAGCGGGCGGCTTCCGATTCGCGATTGGCAACCGCCAGCTTTTCGAGGCTTTCGAGGCGGGCGCTCTCCGTGGCTACTTTCGCGATCGCGAGGTCATAGCGCGCGCGCAGCAATTGCTGTCTCGGCGGATGGCTGCTCAATTCCATTTGCAGGGAATTTAAATTGGCTCGCAAGGCTTTCTCGGTCGCGTGTATCGCGGTGAGCTGAGCCTTGTGGGTGCCATTGCCCGACGCTGGAATACTCTGTTGTTGGGCGTCCAATTCGCGGAGCTTGTCTTGAATCTGTCTTTGATCGAGGCGGATCTGTCCGGGCCGGCTTTGTTGCTGCTTTAAATTCCGCCCCAGTTGTTCAAGATTGTTTTTCAGCGATTCAAGCCGCAAACGGGTCTCGAAAAGCTGGCTGTCCAGTTGCTCGGACGGGATGTCCTGAGATTCATCTGGTATATTCTTCTTGGATGCTTCAACGGTCAGGTTGAGTTGTTTGTGGGTATCCTCGATTTCCTTCGCGGCCTGAAGAGCCGACGCGCGGTAACCATCGGTTTCTTTTCGGTAACCTTCCTCAGTCTTGAGTTGTTTCAGGGCGGATTCATAGAGATCGGTCAAACGGGTCCGCGTGGCTTCGTCCAGGGACGTATCCGCCTTGATTTCATCGAGTTTGCTGTGTATGGATTCGAGGCCCGGTTCCTGCACGCCTTCGGCCGTATCCGGAACTTCCGCGTCAAGCTGTTCGGCACGGGCGCCGTTATGGAAACAAACAATTAGAGCAGGAACAATGACGAGAAATCGAAGGGAATAAAGAACCATATTATTGTTTTCAGAATGATCCGGGAAAGTGCTGAACCTGGAGGACTTTCCAGACTGAAAATTCCGCGAGGAATCTTTGCCTCAAAAACACGGCCACCATGCCGTTCAAACAATAAATTCTCTGGGGAAATAAATCGATCCGCGACTCAGCCCAGCCCCGGAATCGGAAACCCCGGCCCGGATTTTTCATCCAGCGATCGCGGACATCCCCGGAGCCCCTTAGCGGGCCGGGCAACGAGTGCGGATTTTCGAGCTAGCCGGATCGGTCCTGGCCGGCCTCTTCACGGGGCTCGCCAAACGAAAGCCCCATCCAAACCCCGAAAAATCCTGAAACAAGGAACACGCCCAAGGCCACGAACAAATTGTCGTACAACTGGAGCATGAATTGCAGGTAACTGATAGCGCCCAGCGCCAGAACGAAAACTGCGTCAATTCGCATAGTGATCACCCTGATTGGTCGTCCCCCCTATAATGCTTAGTGTAGTTGAAAAGAAACCGATAAGCTGCAAATTGATGGAAATCAATCCGCCGGTTGCTTAAAGCCGATATATTACCACCTAGCGAGAGTCAGCGGTTTAAATTGCTGTCAGCGTTCCAGTTGTTCCTTTGATCACTAAACCGAAGAGGTCATTTATGTCAGATACCAGAATCACATCCACTCAAACTGTATCGGCTATCGCACTTCTGAGTTGGTACCTGCTGGCCGGCGGTCCCGCGCTGGCAGCATCGCCCAATCTTTGGTGGGACCACCTCGGGCCCCTGGATGTCAGCCAGGCGGAATGCGTCGCCAAGGGAAAACAATTGTTATCCGCCAACAACGCCGGGAAGATTCGGGCTGGCGAAGATTCGTTACATGCGAAGAACGACACCACGATCAGTGTGATCGAATGCCTGTCTTTTGGAAAAGGGATAACGGTGTCGGTTGTGGTCTCGAGCAACGATGTCGAAAAAGGCGATAAATTGTTCAATCGCCTCAAAAATGGAATGACGAAATAGCCTTCGATCGGGCCGGACAAACCTCCCGGCATCCATTCGCTCGGTTGTCGGGAGCCTCTCGAGGCTTCTATCGATCAGCACGGCGTGAGCCGATTCCTGCCCGTTTCGAAGGGTCGCCTCCGAGATCGAAAAGACCTCCGGTCACGGTGATTCATTCGCCGGGCTTGCGCAGCATCTTCTCGACTTCACCCATGTGCGCCTCCTCCTGGCCGATCATGCGGCGAGCATAGTCCTCGAGCATAATATTTCGGTCGAGCACCATTTCCAGCAATTCGCGATAATAACGAAGCGCCGTGCCTTCGTGTTCCAGGGACTCCCGCAGTATGTCACCGACATCGTGCTTGTGCGTTTCCAGCAGCGGACCGATTCCGAGGGAGGGGTGCCCCTGGAAATGGGTGACCATCTCCCCTGCTTCTTCGGCGTGCTGGAGAGACTCCGTCGCCTGTGTTCGCATCCAGGATACGATCGGGATCCGACCATAACCAAAACACATGAACGAATAATGGGTATAGCGAACCACGCCGGCCAGTTCGGTCTCAAGAATCCGGTTCAGCACCTCGACAACCGCGCTCGTGTCCAACTTCTGCCTATACATACCGGCTGACCTCCTCGAGAAAAATGTTCCTGACTTTGATCGATCCGCGCTTCAATGCGGATCGTTGATCATTCCTCAATACCCCCGCGATTCCTACGGGAATTGATTGTTACCTGCGCAAACGCGTATCCAATTCATCGACCGCCTCGCACCAATCCGAATCTTCGGAGATCGCTTCACGCAAGAAAGTACTCTGGGCCTCTGTCCAAAAGGGTGCCTGATCCAACGGAATTCCAGGCTCCAATCGTTGGTGTCGTTCAACGAATGCATCGATGTCTTCAGATCGATTCGTTAAGCCTAACTGAAGAAACAATGCATGGATGTCGTGGCTTGAAGTATCCATCGATCGTCTACCCGAAGCGTTACCCGTACCAGAACAGGCGCCATGCTGAATAGACTCTGGCCGGGCGGTTAAAGTTCGAATAGTCCGGACTTGGACGGAACCCCGCAAACTATTAGCACTCTAACGCGCTGAGTGCTAAAATTGGCCTCACGAACCCAACGGGAGGATCCATTTGTTATGAATAACGCATTGGCGTTGCCGCAAAATTTGTCGGTCGGCTCGTTCGACCAATATCTGATCAGTGTTACCCAACTGCCCAAGCTCAACGCGGAAGAAGAACGCCGGCTCGCGCTGCGCTTTCGTGAAACAGGCGATTTGGAGGCTGCACGCCAACTGGTCATGGCGAATCTGCGGTTTGTCGTTCATATAGCGCGCGGATATCGCGGGTACGGCCTTGCTCTGCCCGATCTGGTTCAGGAAGGCAATATCGGCCTGATGAAAGCAGTCAAGCGTTTCGACCCCGATGTCGGCGTTCGCCTGGTTTCGTTCGCGGTCCATTGGATCCGCGCGGAAATTCACGAGTTTGTGATCAGAAACTGGCGCATTGTCAAAATCGCTACGACAAAGGCGCAGCGCAAGCTGTTTTTCAACCTGAAAAAATCGAAAAAGCGCCTCGGCTGGCTGAATGCGCATGAAGCGCACGCGGTCGCCGGCGACTTGGGCGTCAAGGTCGAAACGGTGTACGAAATGGAGAACCGTCTGGATAGCCACGATCTGGCATTCGATACTCCGGTCAACGAAGACCCGGAAGAGTCGGGAAATTTTTGCCCCTCGACCTATCTTGCCGCGAGCCAGGCTTCGGACCCGGCCGCAATGCTCGAAAGTTCCGAGTGGGATCGTTACAAGCAGACCCGGCTGCACGATGCGCTCGATCAGTTGGATGACCGCAGCCGGGACATTCTGGCGAGCCGCTGGTTGAACGACGAGAAATCGACCCTGCATGAACTGGCCGATCGTTACAGCGTATCGGCCGAGCGCATCCGCCAGCTGGAAAAAAATGCGATGAAGAAATTGAAAGAGGCGATCGCTTGATTTTTCGTATTCTTACGGCTGGAACCGCCATCTGACACTTTATTCGATCCACTGTACCGGATACCCGCTTCTAACCCATTCGATCATGCCGCCCTTGAGATTATGCACATCGGTGAAATGCAGAGCATTGAGTATGGCCGCCGCAGTCGTACTCCGCACGCCGGCGCGGCAGACCGTGATTATTTTTCGGTCCTTGTAAGCTTCGTACTCGGTCATTTTTGCCGCAAGCCTGTTCAGGGGAATCGATACGGACCCGGCCAAGTGTCCCAGTTCTCCGTTGAACTCGTCGGCCTGGCGGACATCGATAATCAGCGGCGGGGCGTTTCCGGAAATCTGGTCCCTGACCATTTCCGGACTCATCTGGAACACTTTATTCAGTTCGGCGATCGAGGGATAGGTGATTTCGCTATCCTCGAGATCCGTTGCATTCACCTGCAGCACTTCCTGGATCTGTTCGGGAAGCGGAAGCCCCAAAGCCGCCATGATTTCGATATATTCTTCACGGGTTTTATTGGCGATGCGCGGATTGTGGCGTTTTTCGTGACCGATTGTCGATCGCTTGTTGCCGCGATAATCATGTCCTGGAAAGACCAGGGTATCATCTGGCAGGCTGAACAGCGTCCGGGTAATACTCTCGTATTGCTGGCCCGCGTCGCCGGACGCAAAATCCGTTCTTCCGGTTCCGCCGATCAAAAGGCAGTCGCCGCTCAATACCCGGTCACCGGCCAGTACACTGACACTGTCCGGAGTATGACCCGGAGTATATAAAATTTTCAGGCTCAGATTTCCCACTTCGAGGAGATCACCATCCTGAACATGAATATCCACGTTCGGTTGGGGTGCGGAAAGATGCCGGACCACTTTCGCGCCCGTCAGCGAACTCAATTCACCGCAAGCCGAACGGTGATCGGCATGGGTATGGGTATCCAGCAAATAGTCCAGCTTCAGATGATGGTAAGCCAAAACGGCCAGATACCGGTCGATGCGGGTCGCGACCGGATCGACGAGTAGTGCGTGTCCGGTCGCTTCACAAGCAATCAGGTAGGTTTTACAGATACTGTTGTTCAGCTCATGAAATATCATGATGATTACCTCGAAATTGGAGTTGGCTCGGGCTGGTCTCAGCCAACCTGATACTGCATCAGAATACCCAAAAAAACCACCGCGCCAAACCAGTTATTATTCCGAAACGCCTGGAAGCAGCCGTCCCTGGATCGATCGAAGATGAGCGACTGCTGATAAACGAAAAAGACCGCGCCGGCTGAAAGACCGGAGTAATAATACAGGCCGAAAGTTTCATGATTGCCAACCAGGTACAAGGTCAAAAGGACCAGGCCTTGAATGATGCCGATGAACACCCGGTCCAGTTCCCCGAACAGAATCGCTGTGGATTTGACCCCGATTTTCAGGTCTTCCTCCCGATCGACCATCGCATACATCGTGTCATAAGCCAGAGCCCAGAGTATTGTGGCGATATATAAAAGCCAGGCGGATCGCGGCACGGAATCGGTTTGCGCGGCAAAGACCATCGGAACGGCCCAGCCGAACGCGAGGCCGAGATAAAGTTGCGGCAGGTGCGTATAGCGCTTCATGAAGGGATAGGACGCCGCTAAAAAGGCACCGACGAAGGACAAGAGGATCGTCATCGTGTTCAGCAGCAAGACCAGGCCGAATGCGGTCAGGCACAGACCCGCGAACAGGACCAGGGCCTCATGTTTCGTGACCCGGCCCGCTGCGATCGGTCGATTACGGGTCCTCGATACCAGAGGGTCGAATTGCCGGTCGGCGTAATCGTTGATCACGCAGCCCGCGGCCCGCATGACCACAACGCCTGCGACAATAATCCCGGCCACCAAGGGTTGAGGCGATCCTTTGCCGGCAATCCACAGAGCCCACAGGGCCGGCCATAACAAGAGAAAAATCCCGATCGGTTTGTGAAACCGCATCAGGTGCCAGTATTGATAGATCCGGTCGTAGCAATACTCCAGGAGCGTCAGATCGCTATTCACGCGTTCCACCTTCCGAGCACGGCGGGTAAAAAGAATTCGCAAACCAGCAGTTTTCGGCCCGCGATGTCGTAAACCGTCCGCCTGCCCCACACGGACCGGTCGATCGCCAGGCTTTCGGCGATTCTCGGATTCCAATCGAGCGTATGAACTTGCCCCGTGTCCAGTCGATCGCGTCTCAAGGCAGGATAGGTAAAGATGACTTCTCCGAGCGGGCGGGTGCCGAGGGAGGCCAATCGGCGCTGAGCGCCCTTCAGGGTGGTCCGGGGAATGATCGTTCTCGCGACGATCAGAGGCTGTCTGCTGCAAAATAACAGCACTTCGCGTACCAAGGCGGTTTGGCTTCGTTTCAAGTGCAGCATTCGCGCTTCGTCGGGCCAGGGTCTGACCCATCCCTGATTTAAAACCGCGACCCGGAAATGGATCCCGCATTTCTTCTTCAGCCGTTGGGTCAAGGAACCAGTCTCGTAAATCCAGGAGGCGGCCTCGCGCGGGATGTCGGATTTGATTCCGCATCGGTCGCGGAACCATGCGGGTTGGCGACAAAAAATCACACTGCGTTTATCCAAATGAATGGTCCTCGGATACGGTCGATCGCGCATCCGGGTTTAACCGCACGGCAAACCCGAAATGCGAGTTGAGAATCGAAAACTCCGTCATAGTGTCAGGGATCGTCCGTCTTGCGTCTGCGCACCGCGCCACACTTCCCGATTCAGACATCACTATAGCGGGAGGCGTCGCCAATCCATCGCCGAATCAAGGGTTCGGTATGGTTCGGGTATTCGGCCTGAATTCTTTGTGCCGCGGCGACCGCGTGCTCCATCAGCGGCCGGTCGCGGCCGAGATCCGCGAGTCTGAATTGAATCTGCCCGGTTTGCCGGGTTCCCAATAGTTCACCGGGACCGCGAAGTTCGAGATCTTTTTCGGCGATTCTAAAACCGTCGTTGGTTTCCCGCAACACCGAGAGCCGCTCCCGCGCCTGTCTGGAGAGCGGCGTCTGGTACAGCAGCAGGCAGAAACTGCCGCCGCTCCCGCGTCCGACGCGGCCTCTGAGTTGATGCAACTGGGCCAGGCCGAGCCGCTCCGGATTCTCGATCACCATCAGGTCGGCATTCGGAACATCCACGCCGACCTCGATTACCGTGGTCGCGACTAGCAGATCGACCCGCTGTTCTTTGAAGGAGTGCATGACCGATTCTTTCTCGCTCGATGTCATTCTTCCGTGGACCAGTCCGACGCGCAGCCCCGGGAGGGCCTCGGCGAGTTTTTCCGCGGTTTTTTCCGCGGCTTCGCATTGCAGAAATTCGGATTCATCGATCAGGGTACATACCCAATAAGCCTGGCGCCCTTGGGCCGCCCGGGCGGCGATCCTTTCAATGACCGCGCCGCGCCGGGTGGATGGTATGATCGATGTGGTAACGGGCGAACGGCCGGGGGGCAACTCGTCGATCACCGAGATGTCCAGATCGGCGAAGCGCAGCATCGCGAGAGTCCTTGGAATCGGAGTGGCCGTCATCACCAATTGATGGGGAAAACAACCCTGCCCGAGCCCCTTGTCGCGCAGCGCCAACCTCTGGTGGACGCCGAATCGATGCTGCTCGTCGATGACCACGAGACCCAATCGGGAAAATTCCACGGATTCCTGGAACAGCGCGTGGGTGCCGACAATAATTTCGATTTCCCGGTCCCGAACCATTTGCAGGGTTTCGCGCCGGGTCTTTTCAGTCTGGCTGCTGGACAAAAAACCCACGCTAAACTCAAGCGGCGCGAGCCATGCGCCGAAGTTGTGAAAATGTTGCTCCGCAAGCAGTTCGGTCGGCGCCATGACCGCGACCTGCCAACTCTCCGCAAGCACCGCCAGCGCAGAACAGGCCGCGACCACCGTCTTGCCGGAGCCGACATCGCCATGGACCAAACGCATCATCGGGTGACCCGAGGCCAGATCCGCGTGAATTTCATCGATCACGCGCCCCTGGGCCGAAGTGAGCTGGAAAGGCAGGCCTCGGAGGAAGGCTTCGATTACAGATTGCTGTTTTCGAAATACCTTGGCTTTCTTCTCCCGGCCTCGCAGTCTGGCTTCGCTGAGGCACAGATAGTGCGCGATCAACTCTTCGAAAATCAGCCTCTGTTGCGCCGGATGTGTCCATGCCGAAAGCTGCTCGGAAGAAATGGCAGCCGGAGGAGCATGCAGTAGATCCACCGCCTCTTCCAAGCCGGGGAAGCCCATCGCTTCCGAGATCGAGGCCGGCAACCAATCCGGAAGACTTACGCCCGCGGCTGACTTCCACCAGGCAACGGCGCGGTTGATTAAGCGCCGCATCAGCGGTTGGCGGATACCCTCGGTCAAGGAATAAATCGGCGTGAGTTCCGTATCCCGATCAGTGTTCCGTCCTTCCGCAACGGAACGATATTCCGGGTGAATCATTTCGGGGCCATGATATCCGGAACGGACTTCACCATAAAAGCGAAGCGTATTTCCGCTGCTGAGCGCCGATCTTTGTGCGGTGTTGAAATGGAAAAAACGCAGGTTAAGGAATCCGCTCCCGTCGGCGATTCTCAGGATCAATGTGCGCCGCGGCCTGTCCAGAATTTCGGCGCTTTCGATGAGGCCTTCGACCAGTGCTTTCCGGCCCGGCAAAACCGCCCCGATCGGAACGACCCGGGTGCGGTCTTCATAACGAAAAGGCAAATGAAACAAGAGATCGGCAATCGATCGGATACCCAGTTTTTCGAGGCGTAACGCAATCTGTGAGCCAACCCCGGGAAGCCGGGTGACAGAAACCGATTCCGGGTCCGGCAACGATTCCTTCAACAGACAAGAGCTTCAATCAATCGAGAACCATGACTGCATCCATTTCGACCCCGGCGGCCTTCGGCAGGGATGCGACGCCTAGAGCGGCTCTCGCGGGAAAGGGTTCCGAGAAATACTCGGCCATGATTTCGTTGACCAACGGAAAATTGGAAAGATCGCAGAGATAAATATTCAACTTGACGATATGGTCCAAGGATCCGTCCGCAGCCCGGGCAACCGCGGCAAGATTCTTGAAAACCCGATGGATCTGTTCCCTGATCTCCCCCTCCACCAGGGTCATCGATTTCGGGTCGAGCGGGATCTGGCCCGACAAATAGACTACGTTGCCGATCTTGACGGCCTGTGAATACGTGCCTATCGCCTGCGGCGCATCCTTTGTGGAGATGATTTCTTTTTTCATGCCGTATCCAAAATATGTTCGAGTCGCAACCGAAGCAGTGTCCAACGCAACCCAATGAGAGGATCGTTTTTATCCGCCCTTGAACGGGCGAATCTTAATCGGGTCTGCGTCTGTCGTCAAAACCGGCGAATTTCAGAGCTTGACCCGGGATATTTTCACCACGATCGGGAGCTGGCGCAATTTTCTCATGATACGGGCGAGATGGACACGATCCCGTACGGTGAAGATCATGTAATCCACGGACAGTTCATCGTTCTGATTTCGAATATCGACCGTTTCGATACTCGAATCCATCGCAGAGATGGTCGTAGCGATGGTTGCAAGGGTACCGCGTTTGTTCTTGACTTCGAGCCGGATCTCGACGGTAAACTCTCCTTCGACGTTCTGGTCCCATTCGACATCGAGCCAACTGTTGTTGTGGCGTTGCTTGATCTTCGCATTCTTGCATTCGTTCAGATGGATCACGATCCCCTTGCCCGGGTTGAAAAAACCCACGATCGGATCGCCGGGAATCGGACGGCAACATTTCGCGAGATTGATGACCATGTCCTCCGCGCCTTTGATAATCAGCGGCGAACCAGAACCCCGGCCGGTATTTTCACCGATCGAATCCTTGAGCTGATCATCCGCGACGAAGCGCCTCGCAACCAGAAACGGCATCCGATTGCCCAAACCGATATCCTCCAGCAGGGCATCCATGCAGCCATATTTCATCAACTGAAGCGCATGATCGATCCGTTCCGGGGAGATTTCCGACAACTGAACCCCGGTCGCGCTCAACTCCTTGTCCAGCAAACGGCGTCCCAAAGCAATCGCTTCTTTCTGCTTGAAATTGCGCATGTAAGTACGGATCGCTGCACGCGCCTTCAGCGTGACCACGAATTTCAGCCACATCGGATTCGGTCGAGCCCATTCCGCGGTGATCACTTCGACGGTCCGGCCGTTTTCGAGACGGGTCTGCAGGGGCGCAAGACACTTGTCGATTCTCGCGGATACCGCCGAGTTTCCCACGTCGGTGTGAACCGCATACGCAAAGTCGAGAATCGTCGCTCCCTTGGGCAGCTTGACGATACTGCCTTTCGGGGTGAATACATAGACTTGCTGCGGGAACAGGTCCACTTTCAGATTATCGATGAACTCGAGCGAATCGCCGGCGCTCTTCTGGATTTCCAGCAGATTTCTCAGCCATTCGTTGGCGGGTTCGTGACTGTGATTCAGGTCGCTGGTTGCACCCTTGTAAAGCCAGTGTGCGGCGATACCGGACTCGGCCATCCGATGCATGTCGCGGGTGCGAATCTGGATTTCGAGCAGCAAACCATAAGGCCCGACCAATACCGTATGCAGCGATTGATAACCGTTTTCCTTGGGCAGCGCGATATAATCCTTGAAGCGGCCCGGAACCGGTTTATACAGCGTATGCATGACCCCGAGCGCCCGGTAGCAATCGTCCGTGGTTTCGACGACCAGCCGGCACCCGTACACGTCAAAAACTTCCGACAGGGAAATGCGCTTGGAAACCATTTTGCGGTAGATGCTGTACAAGTGCTTTTCGCGGCCCGTGACTTCACAAACCACGGCGCTCTCCTCGAGCCGTTTCCGGATCGTTGCCTCGATCGTGCGGACCACTTCCTTGCGGTGTCCGCGGGCCGCTTTTACCGCCTTCGCGAGTACCTTGTAGCGCATCGGATACAT
>JAKEEL010000128.1 GCA_022616595.1 Methylococcaceae bacterium | reverse complement strand
TGAAAAGACGGTATGA
Organism: Methylococcaceae bacterium; assembly: GCA_022616595.1. Lineage (GTDB taxonomy): Bacteria > Pseudomonadota > Gammaproteobacteria > Methylococcales > UBA1147 > UBA1147. Next base: position 8,736 of record JAKEEL010000128.1, on the reverse strand, counting down.
GAAAGCAGAGTTCCCGCGATTGTTGCAGCGATGATCGAGCATCTGACCGGGTCCGTATCAATCCCGCACTCGAACGAATCATCGCACAGCGTTTCAGTCGCCGCGACATCCTGAAGCTTGCGGCCGGACTCGGCGGGCTAACGTTGTTAAGACCCGTTGCCGCAATGTCGCGAGATCGCGCCGAGATTTCCGGGTCGACTCTGACTTTTCCCGAGGTCCGGCGCGGCGCGGATGCGAATCTGCATGTCGCCGAGGGTTATCGCGCGGAGGTGCTGATCCGTTGGGGCGACCCAATTTTATCCGAAAGCATGCCCTTCGATCCGCTACGCCAGAGTGCGGCTTCCCAGTCGGCCAGTTTCGGATACAACAATGATTTCCTTGGATTCGTGCCCTTTCCGGGTCAGGATCACCGCGCCATGTTGCTCGTGAATCATGAGTTTACCCAAGGCGCCATGATGTTTCCAGGTTCTCCCGCAGCGAAGGATCTGAGCAAGGAGCAAGTCGATATCGAAATCGCAGCTCACGGTGCATCGCTGGTCGAACTGGAACGGGAGTCCGGACGTTGGAAGGTTTGCCGCGGTTCGATATTCAACCGCCGGATAAGCCCCTGGACTCCCATGCGATTCGACGGACCGGCGGCGGGCTCGGCCCGTTTGCATACGCCCTATTCAAAAAGTGGTTACGCCAGCCAGGGTACTTATGCCAATTGTGGAGGAGGATTGACCCCGTGGGGCACGGTGCTGAGCGCAGAAGAAAACATCCATTTTTATTTTTACGGATCCGCGGAGGCGGGGGTGGAGGCCGAAAATCATAGCCGGCTGGGCATTCAATCGACCGAGGATCCTCGTTTCCATTGGGGCCGGTTTTACGAGCGATGGAATCTGGACAAGAATCCCCGTGAGCCGCTGCATGTCGGATGGATTGTGGAAATCGATCCATTCGATCCCGAGTCCATCCCGGTCAAACATACCGCGCTCGGGCGCTTCAAACACGAAGCCTGTTCCTTGCATATCAATCGCGACGGCCGCTTGGTTGTTTTCTTGGGAGACGACCAATATTTCGAGTATATCTATCGTTATGTGAGCAACGGCTGCTTCAAGCCAAACGATTGCGAGAACAATCGCCAGCTGCTGCGCGTGGGCGTCTTGTCGGTCGCGGAATTCAAGGACGACGGCGCCCTGATCTGGCATCCGCTCGAATATGGCCGGGGTCCTTTAACCGCAACAAACGGTTTCCATTGCCAGGCCGATGTACTCATCGATACCCGCAAAGCGGCCGATCTGGTCGGCGCCACTCCGATGGATCGGCCCGAGGATGTCGAGGTGAACCCCATGAGCGGAGAAGTATTCGTCATGCTGACCAAGAACCCGAAACGCGGGGCCAGCCAGGTCAATCGGGCCAATCCGCGCGCGGGAAACACCGCGGGACATATTGTGACACTGAAAGCGCCGGATAAGGATTATGCATTCAGTGAATTCCGCTGGGAAATTTTTCTGCTCGCGGGTGATCCGGACGAACGTGAACCGGCTTCTCGCTATCCCGCGGGCCTTGCCCGGGAAGGCTGGTTTCAGAATCCGGACAATTGTACCTTCGATCGCGAAGGGCGGCTGTGGCTCGCCACCGACGGCAACCAGGAACCCGGCGAGGCGGACGGGGTATGGGCCTGTGATACCGATGGACCGGCGCGCGCGATCACTCGGCGTTTCATACGCCTGCCATTCGGCGCGGAAGCGACGGGGCCCTGCTTTTCGCCCGATCATCAAACCTTTTTTCTTTCGGTCCAGCATCCCGGGGACGGTTCATCCTTCGACGACCCGTCGACCCGCTGGCCCGATTTCGACAGCGCACTGCCGCCCCGGCCCGCGGTCATTGCGGTTTACCGCGACGACAACGGTGTGGTTGGATCGTGATCTCTGCCGCCTGAGTGGCCGCATGCCTGTTTGTTGGCCTGGAAGATCCCGCTGTTGTTTGACAATGATGATTGCCGGGATATCCTCAAGGTTAAAGATCGTAGAAATGTGACCACGATGAAAACCCGATTGGATCATTTGAACATTTTCCTGCTCAGTCTGATCAGACTAGCGGGATTCATATCGCTCGCCTACCTCGTGAGTTTACTCGTGACGGAATGGTATGGTGGCGTCAATCCTTTGATTGAATTCAGCTCGACCGGATTTTCCAGGATCGAGTCCACCGACACTAAAAACAGGGCGGGCCTCGGTGTGGCTTACCAGGCCTGCAAAGATAACCTGGGTAAATCCACCGGATCTTATGAATTTCTCGACGAAACCTATGAGGCATGGAACCTTTCCGATGGCCGATTTCTGATTGAATCGAGTATCCTTACGGCCACCGAGTCTGGATCCCCGGTCAGGGCCAACCTCCTTTGCCGGGTACTGAAAACACAGGATGATGAATATTTCGCGACCCACTGGAAGGTGCAGGGAATTCAGATCAGTATTCTTTGACCGGGGGGACTCCGGCCAAATCCCCGCAGAAGCCATGACACAATCGATTCTTTCCGCAGGGAGCGCCGTGCGCAACTATAAAGTCTGAACGGTGCGCACGGCACATCCTGCCGTCCTGCACGGAATGGATGGTCCACCCCGGTCTCACGCGGGTGAGACAATATGCCGCAGCAAAAATGCATTGTAGATCAAGCCCTGATATTGACAGAATCAGGACCGAATCCTAATGTAGCAGTCAGTTTGGATACTTCATGAGGCCCGTTTCGTGAACTGCATTAAGACCCATTCGGATTCTGGAAACGGTCCCGACATCGGTCGGGCGGAGTCGAACCTCGGTGTTGCCGAGTCAACGGAAGTCAGAAATCCGCTCGACATCTATTGCTCGGAGATCCGCCGCCTGAACAACTTGAATCCGGAGGATGAACAGCGCTTTCAGGTGCTTATGTCCGAGATCTCGGATTCACTGGTCCGGACAATTTCAAGATTTCCCGGAAGTGCGCGGATTCTGATCGAGGGATGCAAGACGAGTGCGTGTTCCTTGCTGTCAAGTCCGACCAATCGGAGGGATGGCGAATGCGATCATGGCGAGTCGTCAGCGGCGCCGTGGATCGATGAAATCTCCCTGATGGAATGCGAAGATAACGAGGAATTCGACGATCGTGTGGCTCGTACGGATCTCGCGCAAGGCATTCCGGATTCCGATTTGATCCAAGCCGTGTCCGCCCGCCTCGACGGGCTGTACCAAGCCGCGCGGCGGTACGGGATTTCCCACGAAACTACTCGCAAACACCGGCTTGCGCTGTCGGAGGCGTTCCGTAAGCTGCCTTTGACGCCGCTCTGTATCGAGAATCTGATCGCGCGATTGAATTCCCTGTTGGAAAGCTGGCAACAAACCCGGCTGCGTCGCAGCGCAGAGGGTACGTCGCATAACGAATTGGCCGAAGCAATGTTCGAACAGCTTTACGCGATCGGCTTTGAGGAATTCGAACAAATCGCGCGGGAATCATTTCGGTTGTACTTCGAATGGCAAAAAATCAGAAATCGGATTGCCGAGTTTCACGTCGGATTGGTTGTTTACCTGGCACGGCAGTATTCATCCGAACCTCAAGAGTTGATCGATTTGATCCAGGAAGGCAATATAGGCCTGATCAAAGCCGTGGAACGATTCAAATACCGCCTTGGATTCAGGTTTTCCACCTATGCGACCTATTGGATTCGGCTGTCCATGTCACGGCATCTTGCCCGAAGCAGCCGCGCCGTTCGTTTACCATACCGGCAAAGCCTTTATATCGGTACGGTACGCAAGCAGCGCGAGATTTTCAGCCAGATCCATGGCCGTGCGCCGAATACACTTGAACTTGCCAGAGTGACCGGTATCAGTGAAGCAGGACTGCGTAAGCTTGAGATCATTTCCCAGGCGATCGCCTCGCTGGACGCACAAGTGGAACCCGGCGAACCGCTCGATCTGCTGTCCATGCTCGAGCAACAGGTTTTCAACCAACCCTTGGAAGAGGTCGAAAGGCAAGACATGAATGGCTTGATCGAGCAAGCGATCGGCGGTCTGAACCAACGGGAAGCGTATGTGATTCGCCAACGCTTCGGCATCGGCGTATATACCGAGAAAACCTTGCAGGAGCTCGGCGCGGTGCTCGGGCTGACCCGGGAACGGGTCCGTCAGATCGAAAATGGCGCCTTGAAGAAAATCAGGCGTTGGTTCGAGCCTCTGACAGTCTAGCGTCCGTTTTGAAGGCAATCCAGGGTGAACCGTGAAACTTCCATTGGACTGGATGCGAATAGGAAGGGCGGTCGGTTTTGTGATCCAAACTCAATGGTCACGGCGAATCGAATAGAATCGAAACCCTTGGCCTCATCGTTGGAGACATGCTTGTGAAATACCTGAAACAAAATCAAGAGAAGATTTTTAAGTTATTGTTGTGGCTGGTGATTGCAGCGGTCGCTTTATCCATGCTGAGCAATATCGGATCGCATGGCCGGGCGGATGCGTCCAAGCCCTATTCCGAATTCATCCAATTGCTGCAAGACGGACAGATTTCCCAGGTCGAGATCGATGGCTTCAACATACAGGCGAAGACCCGGGTCGGAATCCAATTCGAGACTTATAATCCCGGTGACCTCCATCTCGTAGACGATCTGCTCGCCAATGACGTGGCGATCAAAACGAAGCCTCCGGAACGCCAATCCTGGTTGCGGGAGATTTTCATTTCCTGGTCTCCGATGCTGCTCTTGATTCTGGCCTGGATTTATTTCATGCGCCGCAGTCAGGGCGGGGGGCTCGGGCCAGGAGGGATGAAACTCGGTGAAAGCAAGGCCAAGCTGTTACACGAAGATCAATTGAAAGTGACCTTCGCCGACGTCGCCGGGGTCGAGGAGGCCAAGGAGGAAGTGTCTGAAATGGTCGATTTTTTGCGCGATCCGGGCAAATTCGAGCATATCGGCGGGAAAATTCCGCGCGGCGCATTGATGGTCGGACCGCCGGGCACCGGCAAGACCTTGTTGGCCCGTGCGATCGCCGGCGAGGCGAAAGTGCCGTTTTTCACCATATCCGGTTCCGATTTTGTCGAAATGTTTGTCGGCGTCGGCGCATCCCGTGTGCGGGATATGTTCGATCAGGCCAAAAAGCATGCACCCTGCATTATCTTCATCGACGAAATCGATGCGGTCGGGCGGCGGCGGGGAGCCGGACTCGGGGGTGGCCACGACGAGCGTGAACAGACGCTGAATCAACTCCTGGTCGAAATGGACGGATTCGAGGGCAATGAGGGAATCATCATCATTGCCGCAACCAACCGCCCCGATATATTGGACAAGGCCTTGCTGCGCCCGGGCCGCTTCGACCGGCAGGTCACGGTCGGGCTTCCCGATGTCAGAGGGCGCGAGCAGATTTTGAATGTGCATATGCGGCGGGTACCGGCCGGCGATGACGTCGAACTGAAATACATCGCGCGCGGGACCCCCGGTTTTTCGGGAGCCGACCTCGCAAACCTGGTCAACGAAGCCGCGCTCTTCGCGGCGAGGAACAACCGGCAGACGGTCGGAATGGCCGAGCTGGAAAAGGCCAAGGACAAGATCATCATGGGCGTCGAGCGGCGCACCCTGATCATGAGCGAAGAGGAACGCAAACTCACGGCTTATCATGAAGCGGGACATTGCATCGTCGGCCGTCTGGTTCCGGAACATGATCCGGTCTACAAAGTCAGTATCATGCCGCGCGGCCGCGCGCTCGGGGTGACCCTGTTCCTGCCGGAGCGGGACCAATATTCCGCGAGCCGGCAGAAGCTCGAAAGCCAGATCTCGAGCCTGTTTGGCGGACGGATCGCCGAGAAACTGATTTTCGGGCCGCACAAGGTGACCACCGGGGCCTCGAACGATATCGAGCGTGCTACCGAGTTGGCGCGTAACATGGCGACCAAATGGGGCTTGTCCGAGCGGCTCGGTCCCTTGGCTTACAGTGACGAGCAGAGCCAACCCTTCCTCGGCGCGTCGATGACCCAGACCAAATCGATTTCGGAAGAAACCGCGCGCATCATCGACGAAGAGGTACGTTCGCTGGTCGATCGCAATTATGAGCGCGCGGAAAACACCCTCCGGCAGAACCTGTCCATCCTGCACGAAATGGCGGACGCCTTGCTAGAATGGGAAACCATCGATCGCTGGCAGATCGACGACCTCATGGCAGGCCGCAAAGCCGGACCGCCAAAGGATCGGAATGAAATGGACCGCTCCGGGGCTTCGAGCAGCGACGCTGGCAGCGGTGGTATTTTCCCCGGTGGCCCGATTCCTGGACATGCATCAGTCCGGGTCGATCGCCGCAAATTGGACAACGACACGAGTGGTCATCGGGACGATCGGTAAACCGCGGCTGAGCGATGCGGCAGCATCGTTCCCCGAGGTCTCGGGCGTGATCAATCACGATCGGGACTTCTTGTCAGCCGATCAACTTCAGCGTTCTTTCCGGTATCCGGGGCTTATTGTCTTCGAAAACAGTTTGACTCGTATCATCGAAAACAACCTTCAGGAATTCAGCCAGTTTCGCCCGATACATTTGTTGCGCCCGCTCATCCGAATTGTTCCACATGTCATCGATCAGCCGTTTGGCATGTTGATGAATTAACAGCGCCAGCGCTTTCGGCATTTCCGGAAAAGTTTCGACGATCTGCATCTTCATATCGTCGATCGTATCCAGAAATTCCTTGTAATCCTGAGTAATCCGGGTTTCTTTTTCGCGGGTTCTCGCCAGTTCCTCCGTGAACTGGATTTTCAACATTTCGAGGTCCTGTTCGATCTGCGCATCGTTGATGCGTTTTTGTTTCTTGAGTGCCGCGATCTCATTGATTTTATTCCGATGCCATTCCGTGTCTTCCGGATCGACAGTCCGGATCAGTCGTATGAGCCAAGCTGAAAAATGAACTGACTTAATCATGATAACTTAGATATTCTGATTCAAACTCAGCTGCCGTTCGAGACGCTGATTAATCGAACCGGCCTGCGTTTGGCTCAGGATTTGATAGATTTCGACCGCGGTACCGAAATCAAGGTCCCGCATACAGTCTCGAAGCCGAATCCGTGCGCGTACCGAGACGTTGAGCATGATTTCGTTCTTATGCCGGTCCAGCTCGTTACGGATGATGGCGATCAGTTCTCCGATATTCTGTTGCTCGGAACGCCGGGACATTCGAATCCTTCGCATCCGCTCCTTGTTTCTGATTTTTTCTTTGCGCCGTTCAATTTTTCGGGAGTGGCGGTCAAGACGCCCCGCCGGGGTTCCATACCAGACGATTCGCATTCCGAGACACAGCAACGCGGAAAACAGGATGGTCGCGGAACTGGCTGTCATTGCCAATACCGAAATCATGAGCGCGAGCGGGATTCGTATCAGAACGAAATGAATGCCCCGAAGGCAACGCAAGCCAAAGCCGGGTCTTTGGTCGTCGCGGTACTTCGATCCTCGCATCCGCACGGATCCGGGACTGGTTCTTGAGCAGGTTTTTGAAGCGCTTGTCTTCATGTGGATTTGGGGGATGCCATTGCATGGCTGGTCCCGGCTTGGATTATCGTACCCCATTATACCGCGGGAAATCAAAAATCCCGGTGTGGCTTGCTCGACCAACCAGCTATCGCCGGTACCTTGCCTGTTGGCATTGTGACAGCTTCCTTGCTGTCAAAACCTCTGGCAAACACCCTGGCGCCTGCGTGCACCTGTGCAAAAAATCGAAGTACGAAAGGTATCGATCGCCCCAAAGCCAGTCAGTCAAATTCGCCGCTATAGAAGATCAGGGGAACTATGATAACCTGCCGCCGATTGAATTTTTGATCCCTGTTCGAATCCATAGACCGATGAAGTTTGCAAGTCGTCGATTCCGTCAAAATCTGCAGCGGGTGCTGAATTTTATCGGCCTGATTGTGCTTGCCGCGCTCGCTGCCGCCATCTTCTACGGAGGACCGAAATCGGAAGCGGATATCCCGGAGTACAACACGGCCACTGTAGCGATCGGCAATATCGAAGAAAATGTGACCTCCCAAGGCAAACTCGAACCCAAGGAATACGTGGATATCGGAGTTCAGGTGACTGGCCAGTTAAAAAGGATTTACGTGGCAATCGGCGACAATGTACGCGCCGGGCAACTGTTGGCGGAGATCGATCCGCGAATTTATGCGGCCCGGGTGCAGGCCGATCAGGCGCGCATGAAGACCCTGGAAGCCCAATTGCGCGAACAACACGCGCAGATCATTCTGGCCGGACAGCGATTGAGCCGCAATCGGCAATTGATCGCCTCGCGGGCGGTCAGCCAGGAAGTGCTGCAGAGCAGCGAAGCCAACCTCAAGGTGGCGCAAGCCCGCGCGGCTTCCATTCAGGCGCAAATGGAAGAGGTCCAGTCCACCTTGTCCGGCAACCAGGCCAACCTGAGCTTCACCAAAATTTACGCGCCGATGGATGCAACCGTGGTTCAGCAAATCGCCCGGGAGGGGCAGACACTGAACGCGAATCAACAGACTCCGATGCTGTTGCAGCTGGCCAAACTGGACGTGATGACGGTGCGCGCGCAAGTCGCGGAGGCCGACATTCCGAACATCAAACCGGAACAGTCGGTGTATTTCACCACCTTGGGGGACGACCAACGGCGCTGGACCGGGATCGTGCGGCAAATCCTTCCGTCGCCCGAGGTCATCAACGATGTAGTGCTGTACAACGTTCTGGTGGATGTCGATAACCAGGACCGCCGCTTGATGAGCGGTATGAGCACCCAGA
>JAKEEL010000127.1 GCA_022616595.1 Methylococcaceae bacterium | reverse complement strand
ACGGCGGAGTGTGGGCATAGGGTGAATGAGTGTGGGTACGAGGACATTCACGCTTTGTCCACACGGAGGCCGACCCGTTGGCCGTCGTGCGGAGTGACCGGTTCAACATTTACATCGGCTCCGCGGTGGCGGCGATCGTATATCGCTCGCCTTGACTAAACAAGGCAAACACCGTCCGGGCCATCTGGTTCGCCAGGGCCACCGCGGCGACGTTTTTGCCGCGTCGTTGCATCAGATCACAGGCCCGGCGACTGGTCCGATCCTGCTGTTTGTCCACCAACCGCAGCACCGCCCGGGCACCGTGGATGAGTGAGGTTCTGATTCTTTCGGTCCGATTACTCAATGCCTTGAAAGAAGCCCGCGAACGCTTGAAGCAGAACTCGCGCAACAGTTCCCGGCCCCCGAGTAGCGAAGCGCCGTGGGAGAAGGAGCGGAAGTCGGTTGATTCGACGGATGAATTCGAGGGGACGGAAGATGCGCAGTCCGGCGATGAAACGCAACGTGCACAAATCCACCAGACTTCAAGGAGTTATACACTCCCTTAGCTAGTGTCCGTTCATAAACACCCTATTTTGAAGCCGTAAAATTTAATGGGTTGTGTATTTCATTGAACTTCGTAGAACCTTAATTTGGTGCCGATGGCCGGATTTGAACCGGCACGACTTGCGTCACCGCCCCCTCAAGACGGCGTGTCTACCAATTCCACCACATCGGCAATTTTCTGGTTCCGCGGCAGATGAAATGTGCGAAAACGGATTATGGTTCCTTGGACTCCGCAGGAGCCGGAGGTTTCGGTTTGTCCGCCGGAGATTCGCTGCCAGAAGGCGTTTTCTGCGCAACCGCTCCATCGGGCACCGGCGGCGAACCCGGTTCGACCATGACCGCATCCGAATCCGCGGAGCCATCGCTTCCGGACGGTAATTCCGGCATGTCCGAAACCGCCGCCGGGCTGGTGTCCACTTGGGCCGGAGGCAGGTCGGTCTGGATCGGTTTTGCAGGGTTATCCATGAATCCTTCCACAGACTCGCGCGTATCGCCTACAACCGCCAATCCGAGGCTGGTTGCAAAAAACAGGCTTGCCAGCACGGCGGTAAACCTGGTTAGAAAGGTGGCCGAGCCCTGTGCTCCGAATACCGTACCGGACGCCCCGCTGCCGAATGCCGCACCGGCATCGGCGCCCCTGCCTTGTTGAAGCAACACCAGCGCGATTATGCCCGCGGCCAAGAGCACATGCACAATAATCAATGCCTGATACATATCTTCGTACTCTATACTGAATAACAAATCGTTAAAAAAGATTCCGCATCCAGCGATGCGCCTCCAATCAGTCCGCCATCGATGTCCGGCATCGAAAACAGATCTCTGGCGTTGTCGGGTTTTACGCTGCCGCCATAGAGTATGCGCAAGCCCTCGGCAACCGCTTCATCGATACCCGCGATTTTGTTTCTGATGAACGCATGCACCTCCCGGGCTTGTTCGCCGGTCGCCGTTTTTCCGGTGCCAATTGCCCAGACCGGCTCATAGGCAATGATCGCATTGAGCAGAGATTGAACTCCCGATCGAGCGAACACCGCATTCAATTGCGCCAGTACCGTATCGAATGTCTCGCCCCGTTCTCGTTGTTCGAGCGTTTCGCCGACACACAAAACCGGCACCAAGCCGCTGTCGATGGCTTGTCGAAAACGCGCGGCAACCAGTTCGTTGGATTCTCCGTAGAGCAAGCGTCGCTCGGAATGCCCGACGATCGCCAGCCTGCAGTCGAACTCCTGTAGCATCCGAGCGGAAATCTCGCCGGTATAGGCTCCGGAAGACTGGTCCGCTACATTTTGCGAGCCGAGCAGAATCGGGCTGCGATTCAAAATTTCTCTGGCCTCGGGGATGAAGACATAGGGCACGCAAACGCCTATTTCGCCCCTGCTGCCTTCCCGATCGACTCGGTTACGGAGTTTCTGCAGGAGATCACGGGAACTTTCCAGAGTCCCGTTCATTTTCCAGTTCCCGATTACGATCGATCGACGCATTCAATGCCGCCTGAGTTAAACATGGGATTTTAGCGACTGAACCCGTTCTATTCAATAATTATTTGTTCGGTACGATCACACCGGTCTTTCGAGCAGTCTTACAACGGTAATGCCTCGCTCACGACTTCAGCTAGCTGGTTCGCGAGTTCATCAACCATCTCCATATCTTTACCTTCCACCATCACCCGGATCAAAGGTTCTGTTCCGGAGGGCCGCAGGAGAACCCGGCCGTCCGCCCCGAGGATCCTTTCAATTTCAATTTTGGCTTTCTGAATACAGTCGAATTTCGATAAATCGGCGCGTTCGCGGATTTTCACGTTCACCAAGGATTGTGGAAACTTAACCATTCCCTTTTTAAGTTCATGCAACGATTTTCGGGTACGCCAAATTTCCGCCAAAACCTGAAGGGCGGCGACGATACCGTCTCCTGTCGTGGTTCGGTCGTTACAAATGATATGGCCCGAATTCTCGCCGCCCAGCGACGCATCGAAGGCTTCAATCAATTCCATGACATAACGGTCGCCGACGGCGGCCCGTTTCATTTCCACGCCGAGTCGCGCCAAGGCCTGTTCCAAGCCGAGATTGGTCATCTGGGTGCCGATCACGGGTCCCTTCAATTTACCGGCATCCAACCGGGATTTCGCAATGATATACAACAGTTCGTCGCCTTCAACGAGATCCCCCTGGTGATCCACCATGATCACGCGGTCGCCGTCCCCATCGAAAGCGATCCCCAGATCGGCCGATTCCGATAATACTTTCTGTTGAAGCATTGAAGGGTTCGTCGCTCCACACTTGTCATTGATGTTGCGTCCATTCGGTTCACAGCCGATTCGAACCACATCCGCCCCGATTTCATCGAAAACGTAGGGAGCGATATGATAGGTCGAGCCATGTGCGCAATCGACCACGATCTTCATTCCCGAAAAGTCCATTGCGGCCGGAATCGTACTCTTACAGAACTCGATATAGCGCCCGGCGGCATCATTGAGCCGTGTGGCCTTCCCGATTTCGGAAGAAGACACGGTGGTCATTTCCCGCTCGAGTTCTTGTTCGATCGCGAGTTCGATTTCATCCGGCAGCTTGATTCCCGCGGACGAAAAGAACTTGATCCCGTTATCGTAGTAAGGATTGTGCGAGGCGCTGATCACGATGCCGGCCCGGGCACGAAACGTTCGGGTCAGATAGGCGATACCGGGTGTCGGCATCGGTCCCAGCAACTGGGTATTCGCGCCGGATGCCGATAAACCGGCTTCCAGGGCGGATTCGAACATGTACCCTGAAATCCGGGTATCTTTGCCGATCACGATATTCGAATCGACATTCGACGCAAAGACGCGACCGGTGGCCCACCCCAGTTTTAATACGAAATCAGGGGTGATGGGAAAATCACCGACCGTACCGCGAATACCATCGGTACCGAAGAATTTCTTTTTCATAAACTCTCCCTTAACGAGTCCAACCGGTCCGGATTTGCCGTCTGAATCGTGACGACGAACGACGTAGCCGGACTTGAATCACAGATTCCCGGACCGACGATTACACGATCCAAGCGGAAATAGGGCCCGGGTTGGGAAGGATAAGGTTGCCCGTCGTTTATTCAATTCAGGCGGAATTCAGCGAAACAAGGCTCATAATGGCCCGGAACGAAACTGCCCGAAATCATCCGGGCGATAAATCAAGAAGGCACAAAGGAAACCTCGCTTTGTGCCTTCAATGATAGTCGACGAAAAGTGCTGGCTTTCGAACTCAAAGCTGTTCCGCCGGCCCTCCCAAAGGCTTGTCCGGCTTCGCCTCGACTTTGCCGAACTCGGATTGTCCACCACCGTCAGAGGACTTGTTATCCTCCGAATCCTGAGGCGGCCGGGGTTCCTTACCCGCCATCAGATCATCGAGCTGCCAGCGATCGATGGTTTCGTATTTCATCAACGCGTCGGACATCGCATGCAAAATTGACATATTCTCTCGGAGTAATCGCTCGGCTCGTTCGTAATTGCGGTCAATAACCGAACGAATTTCCTCATCGATCAGGTGCGCGGTTTCCTCGGATACCGACTTGTGCTTGGTGATCGACCTGCCCAGAAAAACTTCGCCTTCTTCCTCGCTGTAGGCTAAAGGTCCGAGGCGTTCCGACAATCCCCATTTGGTGACCATATTACGCGCAAGCTCGGTGGCTCTTTCGATATCGTTGGAAGCTCCCGTGGTCACTTTTTCGGTGCCGAAGATGATCTGTTCCGCCAAACGGCCGCCGTACAGACTCGAAATCTGACTTTCGAGCTTTTGTTTACTCGCGCTGTATTGATCGGATTCGGGTAAGAACATCGTGATTCCGAGAGCCCTTCCGCGCGGCATGATACTGACTTTATAGACCGGATCATGTTCGGGCACGAGACGCCCGACAATTGCATGGCCGGCTTCATGATAGGCGGTCAAGCGCTTTTCGTCCTCGCTCATCACCATGGTCCGCCGTTCGGTGCCCATGATGATCTTGTCCTTGGCTTTTTCGAGATCCTCCATGTTAACCACGCGTTTGTTCTTACGCGCCGCGAACAGGGCCGCCTCGTTCACAAGGTTCGCCAGGTCGGCTCCGGAAAACCCAGGAGTGCCGCGAGCGATATATTTGATCTCGACGCTATCGTCGGTCGGTACTTTGCGCATGTGGACTTTGAGGATCTGTTCCCGACCGCGAATATCCGGCAGTCCTACCGTCACTTGCCGGTCGAAACGGCCCGGGCGGAGCAAGGCCGGGTCCAAGACGTCCGGCCGGTTGGTCGCGGCGATTATGATAATACCCTCGTTACCCTCGAATCCATCCATTTCAACCAGCAATTGGTTCAGGGTTTGTTCGCGCTCGTCGTGCCCACCGCCGAGCCCTGCGCCGCGATGCCGGCCAACCGCATCGATTTCGTCGATAAAAATAATGCAAGGGGCGTGTTTCTTGGCCTGATCGAACATATCACGCACGCGGGATGCACCCACGCCGACGAACATTTCGACAAAATCCGATCCCGAGATCGTGAAAAACGGAACTTTCGCTTCGCCCGCGATCGCGCGGGCCAGAAGTGTTTTTCCGGTTCCGGGCGGACCCACCATGAGCGCGCCGCGCGGAATTTTTCCGCCGAGCTTCTGGAACTTGCTCGGATCCTTGAGAAAGTCGACCATTTCGGAGACTTCTTCCTTCGCTTCTTCGACCCCGGCAACGTCCGCGAAAGTGACTTTGACCTGATCCTCTTCCAGGAGTCGTGCCTTACTCTTTCCGAAGGACATCGCACCGCGACCGCCTGCGCCTCCCTGCATCTGCCGCATGAAAAATATCCAGACCGCGATCAAGAGCAACATCGGAAACCAGGAGATGAAGATCTGCATCAACAACGACTGGGATTCCGGCGCCTTGGCCTTGATCTCGACACCATGCTCGAGCAGGTCGTCAACCAGGTGAGGATCGTCGGGCGTGTAGGTATTAAAAACCTGGCCCGTCTGCATCCGACCTTTCACGGAAGGACCGTCGATCAGCACTGTCTGAACCTGGCCGGCTTTTACCGCATCGATAAATTCGGAATAGGACATCGCTGAATCCGTGTTGTTTTTCGATCCGAAGTTGTTGAAAACGGACATCAAAACAACCGCGATAATTACCCACAGAATTATGTTTTTGACCATATCGTTCAATGTGGTACTCCCATCCGGGATCGGCCCGGATTATTAAAAAGCCTGAATCATTGTATCAGGATAATCGCCGCTTGTAAGCGCCCTGATGATTGGACCACAAAAGCGCCGGTTTCGTTTATTTTGGTTCAATCATTTTAGATCGATTTGTGTTTTTCGGTTTCTAATTGGTGGATATTGGGTAACCTTGTCCGGGTTTAAAGCCCTTCCCCAATAAAAAAACCTCCCGGCTTCTGGCGCGCGAGGCTTTCGGCTTCCGGATGACGACTTTACTGAAACCCTGCTTAACATCCCGGTAAAACTGATCGAAACCCGCGCCTTGAAATACCTTGACCAAAAAAATACCGCCCGGCGCGAGCGCACGATGCGCCATTTCCAATGCGAGTTCCGCCAAGTGGATCGATTTGGGCTGGTCGATTTCTACTTTGCCGCTTTGATCAGGCGCCATATCCGACAAAAGGACATCCACCTTTCGTTCGGCCAGCATTTCGATCAGCTTTTCCAAGACCGAATCCTCGCGAAAATCTCCCCGGATAAATTCGACCCCCCGAATCGGAACGATCTCCAAAACATCGAGTGCGATAATTTTTCCTCGTTCGCCAACCCGTTGCAAGGCGTATTCAGACCAACCGCCGGGCGCGGCTCCCAAGTCCAATACGCAGGCCCCGGCTCTGAACACCCGGTCGCGTTGATCGATCTCCTTCAGTTTGAAAACGGCCCTCGATCGATAATTCTGAACCCGGGCCAATTTGACGAATTCATCGGAATGATGTTCCCGTAGCCAAAGGTGACTGGATTTGCTGCGCGCCATCCGGATTGATCCGCGTCAGTTTAATAAATGCAAGATCATCTTACACTATAGTGTAAAATTGCCGGCATTACTGAAACTTCGACCAGGCATGATGACACCGGCCGCACGAAAACGATTCCGGGCCCTGGCCCATTCGCTGAAACCGCTTGTCGCGACCGGGCACTCGGGTCTGACGGAGAACGTAATCCTGGCGATTGAAGAAGCTTTGGAACATCACGAATTGATCAAGATCCGGCTCGGTTGCGATCAGCGGGACGACAGAAAATCCCAAGCCGGGCAGATTTGTCAAACAACCGGCGCCGAACTGGTCCAATTGATCGGGAAAATTGCGGTCGTGTATCGGGAGAGCCCCGATAAAACCGCTTGAGGCCTATTTGTAATCGACACTGCGTATTTCATACTCCTTCAGGCCTGCCGGCGCCTGAAAGGAAATCACGTCCTCCTGCCGTTTGCCGATCAGCGCACGCGCAATCGGGGAGGAAACCGAAATACGGCCGGCTTTAATGTCCGCTTCGTCCTCGCCTACGATTTTATAGATCACCACACTCTCCGTTTCGAGGTCTTCCAGTTCCACGGTTGCACCGAACACCACCTTGCCGCCCGCGTTCAGCTTGGTCACATCAATGATCTGCGAACGCGACAACTTGCTCTCGATTTCGGCGATACGCCCCTCTGTGTAGCTTTGCTGCTCGCGCGCGGCATGATATTCCGCGTTTTCCTTCAGATCCCCGTGCGCGCGGGCCTCCGCGATCGCGGCGATGATCCTCGGGCGAACCACGGTTTTCAATACATTCAATTCCTTACGCAGCTTCTCGGCCCCTTCCAGGGTCAGAGGTATCTTATTCATCATTGTCTCCTTATTGGTTCATCGCACAGGGAAAATCCTGTAGTTTCAGTTCGGTACTTCATTCCGCGTCAAAACTCCCTGTGTAGATCCTGCAGACGGTTCACCGTCAGGTCTCCGACATTGCTGAAAGCCTTGCAGGTCGCCCGAGCGCCTGCGAGTGTCGTGGTATAAGTCACTTGATGCTGCAGCGCCGCCCGTCGAATAATGAACGAATCGGCGATCGCCTTGCGGCCTTCGGCCGTGTTGATGATCAATTTAATCTTTTCGTTCTTGATCAGATCCACGATATGCGGCCGGCCTTCCTTGACTTTATGAACGATCGCGCAGGAAATTCCGGCATCCGTTAGCACCTTCGCCGTTCCGCGGGTCGCTACGAGTTCGTAACCCTGATCGACCAGATCCCTTGCGATCGGTATCAAGCCGGGTTTATCGGCTGAACGCACACTCATCAATATCTTACCGTCGCGGGTCAAGTCAACCCCGGCGGCCCGTTGCGCTTTGGCGAAGGCTTCACCAAAGGATCTGCCGACCCCCATCACCTCGCCCGTGGATTTCATTTCCGGGCCCAGGACCGTATCGACCCCGGGGAACTTGATGAACGGAAACACCGCTTCTTTAACCGAATAAAACCGGGGTACGCGTTCACCGCGAATGCCCTGACCGGCAAGGCTTTTACCGACCATGCAGCGCGCGGCTATTTTTGCCAGGGGATAACCGGTCGCTTTGGAAACGAAGGGTGCGGTTCTCGAAGCACGCGGGTTTACCTCGAGTATATAGACCTCCCGATTCTGGATCGCGAACTGCGCATTCATCAAACCCACGACACCCAAGGCTTTGGCCAGCCTGCGCACCTGTTCGCGGACCTGGTCTTGCACATCCGGGGGCAAACTGTAAGGCGGAATGGAACAGGCCGAATCGCCCGAGTGGACCCCCGCGAGTTCGATGTGTTCCATGAGTCCTCCGATCAGCACCTCCTGACCATCGCAGATCGCATCCACATCCATTTCAGTCGCATTGTCCAGGAACCTGTCGAGCAATACCGGAGATTCGTTGGAAACACTGACCGCTTCCCGCATATACCTTTCCAGTTCGGATTCGTCGAACACGATCTCCATGGCCCGTCCGCCGAGCACGTAGGATGGTCTCACAACCAGCGGAAATCCGAGTTCCCGCGCCCTGTCAGCGGCTTCTGCGACCGAGCGCGCCGTGGCATTCGGGGGCTGTTTCAATCCGAGTCGATCGACGAGTTTCTGGAATCGCTCGCGGTCTTCGGCGAGATCGATCGAGTCCGGAGATGTGCCGATGATTGGCGCCCTGGCGGCTTCCAGCGCGGTCGCGAGCTTGAGCGGAGTTTGGCCGCCGAATTGCACGATCACGCCGGTCGGTCGCTCGATGTGCAGGATTTCGAGCACGTCTTCGAGCGTCAGCGGTTCGAAATACAGGCGATCCGAGATATCGAAGTCGGTGGAAACCGTTTCCGGGTTGCAATTCACCATGATGGTCTCATAACCATCCTCGCGCAGCGCAAGCGCCGCATGTACGCAACAATAATCGAATTCGATCCCCTGTCCGATCCGGTTCGGCCCGCCTCCGAGCACGATGACTTTTTCGCGTGCCGATACTCGCGCCTCGCATTCTTCCTCATAGGTCGAGTACAGATAGGCGGTCGAGGACGCAAACTCCGCCGCGCAGGAATCGATCCGCTTGTAGACCGGTCGAATACCCAGTCGATGGCGCAGGTCACGGACAGCCGATTGAGGTTGATTGACCAGGGTTGCGATCCTCGAGTCGGAAAAACCCTTGCGTTTCAGGTCGTATAACTGATCCTTGCCGATCGATGCGAGATCCCGATTTTGCAGATCCTCCTCGATCCGGACCAGATCTTCGATTTGGGCTAGAAACCAGGGGTCGATATGGCAGATACCGTTGATTTCCTCGAGATTCATGCCCTGTCTGAAAGCGTCCGCGATAAACCAGATCCTTTCGGGCCCCGGGTGATTCAGTTCCCGGTGCAGCGTCTCCCGCAACTCATCGCTGCCGGAATCGATTCGACTGATCAACCCGTCGACTCCGGTTTCGAGACTGCGGATCGCCTTTTGCAGCGATTCCTGAAAGGTCCGTCCGATCGCCATCGCTTCACCCACCGACTTCATCTGGGTCGTGAGGCGATCGTTAGCCTGCGGGAATTTTTCGAAGGTGAAGCGCGGGATCTTCGTGACTACATAATCGATACTCGGTTCGAAGGATGCCGGAGTCGCACCGCCCGTGATTTCATTGCGCAGTTCGTCCAGGGTATAACCGACCGCGAGCTTTGCGGCCACCTTGGCGATCGGGAAACCCGTCGCTTTCGAAGCCAGCGCGGAGGATCTGGATACCCTCGGATTCATCTCGATCACGACCAGGCGGCCATTGTCCGGGTTGATCGCGACCTGCACGTTGGAGCCCCCGGTATCCACGCCGATCTCGCGCAGGACCGCGATCGATACATTCCTGAGAATCTGATATTCCTTATCGGTGAGCGTCTGGGCCGGAGCCACGGTGATCGAATCGCCGGTATGCACGCCCATCGGATCGAAATTTTCGATCGAACACACGATGATGCAATTGTCGCGGTGATCGCGCACGACTTCCATTTCGAATTCCTTCCATCCCAGTACCGATTCTTCGATCAACAACTCCCTGGCGGGGGAAAGTTCAAGACCGCGTTCGCAGATTTCGACGAACTCTTCCCGGTTATAGGCGATCCCGCCGCCGCTTCCGCCCAGCGTGTACGACGGCCGGATGATCGCCGGATAATCGATATCGACGACGATATCGAGCGCTTCATCGAGGTTGCGGGCAATCCCGGAACGCGGGACTTCCAGACCGATTTTCCGCATCGCGTGACGAAACTGATCCCGGTCTTCGGCTTTGGCGATCGCCTCTTTCGACGCCCCGATCATTTGCACGCCATGACGCGTAAGGACCCCGTGCCGGTCCAGATCCAGCGCACAATTCAAGGCGGTCTGTCCCCCCATGGTCGGCAACAGGGCATCCGGTGTTTCTTTCTCGATGATCCGGGCGACGGTCTGCCAATCGATCGGTTCGATGTAAACCGAATCGGCGGTGTCGGGATCGGTCATAATGGTGGCGGGATTGGAATTCACCAGGATCACCCGATAACCTTCTTCCCGAAGCGCCGTGCAAGCCTGGGTGCCGGAATAATCAAATTCACAAGCCTGGCCGATGACGATCGGCCCGGCCCCCAATAATAAAATCGATTCGATATCGGTTCTTTTAGGCATCTTGCAATGCGCCGTTCAATTCATTGGAAAGAAATTTCAACTGCGGTTCTTTGCCATCAGGTCGATAAACCGATCGAACAAAGGCTCGACATCATGGGGTCCCGGGCTCGCTTCCGGGTGCCCCTGGAAACCCATGGCCGGACAATCGGTGCGACGGATCCCCTGCAGGCTGCCGTCGAATAATGAGCGATGCGTCGCACGCAGATTGTCCGGAAGGCTCGCTTCCTCAACCGCGAAACCATGATTCTGACTGCTGATCATGACCCGGCCGGTCGTCAGGTCCTGGACCGGATGATTCGCCCCATGATGGCCGAATTTCATTTTGATCGTACGGGCTCCCGATGCCAAGGCCAACAACTGGTGCCCGAGACAAATCCCGAACACCGGAATGTTATGATCCATCAACGTGCGGATCGCGGATATCGCATAATCACACGGTTCCGGATCCCCGGGCCCGTTCGATAGAAACACGCCATCCGGTTGATAGGACAGGGTTTCCCTGGCCGTCGTGGTGGCCGGGACCACGGTGATCCGGCAGCCTCGTTCGGCGAATTCGCGCAGGATATTGCGCTTGATCCCGAAATCATAGGCGACAATGTGAAAGGTTGTGTTTTCCCGGTCAAGATATCCGCGGCCCAGGGTCCAACAACCCTGCGACCACTGATAGGGTCGAGAGACCGAGACGACTTTCGCTAGATCCATGCCCTGAAGTCCCGGAAAACTTCGCGCATGGTCTATCGCATGGATTGGATCGGGCTGTTCTTCGGCCATCAGACATCCGCGCTGGGCGCCCTTTTCACGTAAGATTCTCGTTAGTTTCCGGGTGTCGATTCCTGCAATCCCCTGGATATTGCGCTTAAGCAAATAATCGCTCAGACTGCTTTGACAGCGCCAGCTGCTAGCCAAAACGGACAAATCACGGATCACCAGACCGCTCGCATGGATGCGGGGCGATTCTTCGTCCTGGTCATTGATACCGACATTGCCGATATGAGGATAAGTCAGGGTGACAATCTGACGCGCATAGGAGGGGTCGGTCAGAATCTCCTGGTATCCGGTCAGCGCGGTATTGAATACGACCTCGCCGGTCGAAGTTCCGTCCGCGCCGATTGAGATCCCGCTGAATACGGTACCGTCCTCGAGCGCAAGGATTGCCTTTCCAGTCAAATTTCACCCCCTAGGATGTGCAAAACGGGAAGGTCTCCGAAAGACTCTTTCCCGTTTCCGTTGAACATTGTAACAAACTGATTCTACGAGATTGGGTCGACTTGTACAACCTGAGCCGTCACCCCGAAATCCTAGATTGGATTTTGGAGAAGGTTGTCTATTGCCGTTTTCAGGCATTTTTTACACGAGTGTCACCCGCTGGGTGCGTCCGGTTTCACAAAGAAGCGCGCCGGGCCCATTTTGTAGATCACCCTACGGCGTCCCGATCAATTCTTGCGATCAGTGTAAAAAAACCTGACATTCCGCAAAGAAACCGAGGCTTCCGGAATCGGCCCGAGCGAGAAATTCCGGCTCTTGCGGCCGCTGGATCGGAAGTTCTGTCAGAATTTTTTACAGTCGCTCCGGCGCTGT
>JAKEEL010000126.1 GCA_022616595.1 Methylococcaceae bacterium | reverse complement strand
TTGTACGCCAGGAAGCAAAGAGCCCCCCAACAATCGTAAGAAGTGAGCCAACTGCGGTTGCTAGGATTGCCCATGCTTCTTTAGGCATTGCACGATCTCACATAGGATGGCCAACTAATAATTATAAAGTTTCCGCATATCTACCATAAATCAGGCCTTTCTGACTACAAAATTCTGATTTTGGTCCGATTTCCTAACCGTATAACATCCTAGAATGGGATGTTATACGTTTCCGGAGATCATGCTATGCTGGCTTTGCCATCCGTATGATATAAAAAATGAAAGTGCGGTTGGATTAATTGGGTATTTAACCAATCAGCGTTGCGTCTATCACAAGTAATTACGTTCTTAAACACTCATTCATAGGTTCCTTCAACATCCCGACCACCAGCTTCGCGAGCCTTTCGATTCCTCCCCCGTCTCCGAGCCTTTCTTTAACCTGGTTAAGTTTCCGCGACATTTCAGCAGCATATTCCCGATCCGAAAGGATCTTACCTACCTCGTCTGCGATGGCATCCGGAGTGGCGCGGTGCTGGATCAGTTCTGCGACGATTTTTCGTCCGGCAATGATATTCGGGAGCCCGATGAAAGGGATATTGACCAGTAATCGCCCGATCAGATACGTGAGCGGCGTGACTTTATAGGTGATCACCATCGGGACGCCGAGCAATGCGACTTCCAGCGTCGCAGTTCCGGATGACGTGATCACCGCATCACAACATTGGATCGCATCATAGATGCTTCCTTTGATGATCCGTAAATCGGGCTCCGAAGGCTTCAACAGCCCCGCAATCTGGCTATCATCGACGCTCGCGGCCTGAACCAGCACGAACTCGATCCCGGGGAATTTTTCCCGCAGTTTTCCAGCCGCTTGCATCATCACTGGCAGCAGGCGTTTAATCTCGCCGCCGCGGCTGCCCGGCAATATGCCGACAATCGGTTTGGCACCGTCCAACTTCAGCCGGTCGAGCGCTTCGTCCCTCGTGATCGATGGATGCACCGCATCGGCCAGCGGGTGTCCGACAAACGAGACCGGGATCCGATAGGCTTCGTAAAAGGGAACTTCGAACGGGAAAATCACGGCCATATGATCGACGACCCGGCCGTATTTTTTGACCCGTCCGGGCCGCCATGCCCAGAATTGGGGACCCACATAAAACAAAACCTTCACGCCGCAGGCCTTGGCGTGGCGCGCGAGCCTGAAATTGAATTCCTTGTAATCGACACAGATCAGTAAATCGGGCCGTTCCGCACAGACCAGGTTCTGCATGAACCGGAGCGCCTTTCGGATCGCCGGATAGCGCCTGATCAGGCCGTCCACTCCGATCACCGCGATTTCGCTCGAATCGTAACGAACATCGATCCCGGCTTTCCGCATGTTCGCGCCGCCCATGCCGAAACCTTCGACGCCCGGAAGCTGCCTTTGCAATTCGAGAAACAGCTTCGCGGCGTGCTGATCCCCGGACGCTTCTCCCGCAACCAGCATCACAGTTGGATGATGATCGTTCACCCGGGAATTCGCTTGGATTCGAAGATCACGCCAACAACTTGGAAATTTCGATCGCCGTCGCGAGAGCCCGCCTGCCTGCTTCACCGGAAACCAGAGGTTCCCGCTTGTCACGGATACAACCCAGGAAATGCCGGATTTCCTCGCGCAGCGCGTCGCCGCTTTCGAATTCGGTTTTTTCGGTCAGGATTTCCGGAACGCCGGGATACATTTCCCTGTTCCCCATTTTGTGACACACCAGGGCGCGGTTCTGAAAATCGACCGAAACATAGGACTGGGGCCGGAAAAATCGCATCTTCCGCTCAATTTTCATACTGACCCGACTCGCGGTAACATTGGCAACGCAGCCACTTTTGAATACGATCCTGGCGTTCGCGATATCGATCCCGTCGGTCAATACCCGCGTGCCGCTCGCATCGATCCGATCGACCTCGGAATCGACAATATCCAGGATGATGTCGATGTCGTGAATCATTAAATCGAGCACGACACTCACATCGTTCGCGCGCGGATTGAAGGGAGACAGGCGATGCGATTCGATGAACAAAGGTTTGTCGCGGCTAAAATCAAGCTGCAGCAAGGCCGCGTTGAAGCGTTCCAGGTGCCCGACTTGCAGCACCAGGTTTTTGTTTCTCGCGATGGCGATCAGTTCATCGGCTTGATCCACCGTCACCGTGATCGGCTTTTCGATCAGGACGTGAATCCCGGCATTCAGGAAATCCCTGGCAACCGCGTGGTGCAGGCTGGTCGGTACCACGATACTGGCCGCATCAACCTTCCCGAGCAATTCCCGGTAATCCTTACAGGCACGGGTATTATTGCGAGCGGCGACTTCCCGGGCCGCGGCTTCATCGATATCCACGACGGCCACCAACTCCGAATCCGGCAGTTGCGCATATTTCTCGGCATGGAATTTACCGAGGTAACCGGTCCCGACCACGGCGGTTTTTAGTTTTTTCATACGGGAGGACTTTATCAGGAACGGCTCAAAAAAGAACTGATGCCGCGTTTCGATGGGCTCGATATCCAGGTTCTGAGATAAGACATTTCCGGACTATCGGGCAGTCCATCCAGGGTCTCGCGATTTTTCAGCCGTCGAAAGGCTTGGGACAACAGTTTATATCGGTCTCCGCTTACCCCTGCGCGTTTGAGCCCCACGATGTTCAAACGGTAATGGCGCGCCGGGCTGTCGCCGGCCATGGTGTAGGGAATCACATCTTGCAGGACGCCGACGGTACCGGAAACCATCACCACGGCTCCAATCCGGCAGTACTGATGGACCTTGGCCCCCCCTCCCAGGAACGCGCGGTCGCCGATTTCGACAAAACCGCCGATTGCCACATCACTCGCAAAAATCACCCGGTCGCCGACCACACAATCGTGCGCGACATGGCTGTTGTTCATAAAGTAGCAATCCGAGCCGATCCGGGTCGCGGATCCCGGGGTCGTGGCCCGGTTCACTGTGACCCCCTCCCGGAATACATTGTTGTCGCCGATAAGTACTTCGGTCCGGTGATTCGGATCGAAGCCGGTGTCCTGCGGGAGTCCGCCAATAACCGAATTCGGCAGTATCCGATTTCCCTTGCCCATGATTACGAAGGGGCGAATGACCGTGTGTGCATCGATGTGACAGCCGTCTCCGATTTCCACATCGTCCTCGATAATCGCATAAGGGCCGACTTCAACATCGGCCCCGAGCGAAGCGGACGGCGAAACGATTGCGCTGGGATGGATCAGCCTGGCCATGCGTTATCCCCTTGGATGAAATTTTGCGTGAAGTTCCTTCAAACGTTCCTGCGCGACATGGGTATAAATCTGGGTCGTGGACAAATCGCTGTGTCCCAGCAGCAACTGAACAACCCTGAGGTCCGCGCCGTGATTGAGCAGATGGGTGGCGAATGCATGTCTCAAGGTATGCGGTGAGAGATGTTTCTGTATTCCGGCGACATTGGCATGGAGTTTAATACGGTGCCAGAATGCCTGGCGCGTCATCGCGGAAGCTCGGTTGGTCACGAACAGGTAATCGGTGACTCGTGCGCCGAGAATGACCGGCCGGATATTCTCAACATAACTCAGCAGCCAGGACAATGCTTCTTCGCCGACCGGGACCAGACGATCTTTGTTGCCTTTGCCGACCACCCGCACGACTCCCTGTCGAAAATTCAGCTGCGCAAGGGTCAGCGTAACCAGCTCCGTGACCCTCAGGCCGGTCGCATAGAGCAGTTCGAGCATGGTCCGGTCCCGGTAGCCATTGGTCGTCGAAACATCCGGGGCGGCCAATAATTTTTCGACATCGTCTTCACTCAAGGATGCCGGCAACAAGCGTCCGGTATGCGGCGAATCGATATTCGCGCAGGGGTTCGCCGTCATGAAGCCTTTCTCGACGAGATGGGCGAAGAACCTGCGCAAGCTGGACAAAAGCCTCGCACCCGAACGGGCGCTGCAACCCTCGCGGAATCTAAGCGCAAGATATTTCGAGATATCCTCGGTACCCGCAGATTGAAGAGATCTGGGATCAAGCCATCTCGAAAAAAGAACCAGATCGGATGCGTAGGCCTTGATCGTGTGTTCACTCAAACCGTTTTCTAGCCAAAGCGTATCCTGGAACGCTTCGATGAGATGAATGGAGTGGCCGGTCCCGGCTTCGCTCGACATCATGAAAAATCCATCTTTAGATGCGACTGGGATAGTCTGGCCAAGCCGCACGCAGGCGCTTGGCCACGGCGGATTCCGGCAGACCCAATACGCTAATCGAACACCACCGACCGCGCAAGCGAGTACGAGTGTGCTACGGGACCTACGGCCAACCGGGGAGGTTAAACAAGACCACCCTGCCCGCGATGCTCAATTGATTTTTTCTTTGATCCGGGCCGCCTTGCCGGTACGCTCGCGAAGATAGTACAGTTTCGCGCGTCTGACCGCGCCCCGTCGCTTTACCGTGATTTCCTGGACGACCGGACTGTAGGTCTGAAACACGCGTTCGACGCCCTCCCCGTGTGAAATTTTCCGGACCGTAAACGATGAGTTCAAGCCGCGGTTGCGCTTTCCGATCACGATACCCTCGAAAGCCTGTATACGCTCTCGGTCGCCTTCTTTCACTTTGATCTGGACCACCACGGTATCGCCAGGTCCGAACGCAGGGATATCCTTCGCGGTCTGCTCCTTCTCCAACTCTTGAATGATATCGGTCATTGTTTATTCCTCTTCACAGTTTTCTGTTCACTAATAAATTCTTTGAGCAGAATTTTCTGCTCCTCGCTCAATTCAAGTTTATCCAGTAACTCCGGGCGCCTGCGCATCGTCCGGCCGAGCGATTGCTTCAACCGCCAACGTTCGATCTCCGCATGATCGCCGCTCTGCAGTATCTCCGGAACGGCTTGACCCTCAATGGTATCCGGACGGGTATAATGCGGGTGATCGAGCAGACCCTGCATAAACGATTCCTGCTGACTCGACTCATCCGCTCCCAATACCTTCGGCAACAATCGCGTGACCCCGTCGATCACGACCAAGGCGGCGAGTTCACCGCCGCTGATTACATAATCACCCAATGACCATTCTTCATCGACATCCGTTTCCACCAGGCGTTCATCGATGCCTTCATAGCGGCCCGCGACCATTAGGATCCGTTCCTGTTTGGAAAACCCGATGAAATCCGTTTGACGCAGCTTTACACCCTGGGGGCTTAAATACGCCACACGAACCATTCCTGGTTCTGCGGCTTTGGCAGCCCGGATCGCCTGACGTAAAGGCTGCAGCATCATGACCATGCCCGGTCCGCCTCCATAAGGCCGATCGTCCACGGTGCGTCGCTTGTCGGTCGTGAAATCTCTCGGATTCCAAAGCCCGAGTCGAACGATACCTCTCTCGATCGCTTTTCCGGTCACACCGTACCTTGCGGCCTCAGCAATCATTTCCGGAAATAGTGTGACGACGTCGAAACGCATCCGCTTCAGAAATCAGAGTCCCACACAACCACCAAGCGGCGATTCTTGATATCGACCGATTTCACGATTTGCTTGTGTACGAAAGGGATCAGTCTTTCGCGATCCCCGCGTACCAGCAGGACGTCATTCGCTCCGGTTTCCATCAGGCTGTCCACAACGCCGAAACAAACGCCATCTTCATTGAAAACATGCAGTCCGACAAGATCGGCCCAATAAAATTCGTTTTCCGGCAATTCCGGCAACTCGGCGCGCTCGACGAAGATCCCGCAGCCGACGACCTTGGCGGCCGCGTCCCGGGTATCGATGCCTCGAAGTTTTGCGACAATCGTTTTCCCGTGCCATCCGCCGTCTTCGACTAAAAATCTTTCCGGTTGATCATTCGCCCCCAAAAGCCACGATCCATAGCGGAGAATGTTATCGGTGGGTTCTGTAAAGGAATAAACCTTGATCCATCCCTTAATACCGAAGACTCCCGACACGATGCCAAGTTTTATTCCGGAACAGGCGTTCAATCCTGTGCAATCAGCCGGCCGTTTTTTTGGATTGCTTGATCAGGCTGGCGACCCGCTCGGTCAACTGGGCACCCTGTGATCTCCAGTATTCAATGCGTTCGTCATTCAGTCGCAATCGCTCTTCGCCTCCCTTTGCAATCGGGTTGAAAAATCCGACCCGTTCGATGTATCGTCCGTCCCGGCGACTCCTGCTATCGGCAACAACCAAATGATAAAACGGCCGTTTTTTCGCGCCGCCCCGGGACAATCGAATGGTTACCATGAATATTCCTCTTAAAAACAATCTCTAATTTAACAAAAATGCTGCATTCTACGCGAAAGCGAAGTTTTAGAAAAGCCAATCGGACTTCCGTGCTTTCGTCCGCCGTCAAAAAGGCATTCTTCCGGGAAGATTCCCTTTGATACCCCGCATAATATTCATCATGTTGCCCTTGCTGAATTTCTTAATCATCTTCTGCATTTGCTTATGTTGCTTGAGCAAGCGATTGATATCCTGAATCTGGGTCCCGGACCCCTTTGCAATCCTGCGTTTCCGCGAACCGTTCAGGGTTGCCGGGTACTGGCGTTCCTGCGGAGTCATTGAATCGATAATCGCAATCAGACGGCCGAATATCTTGTCGTCGACTTGATTACGTACGTTTTGTGGCACATTCCCCATTCCGGGCAGCTTGTCCATCAGAGACTGAACTCCGCCCATGTTATTCATTTGCACGATCTGGTCCTTGAAATCCGACAAATCGAAGCCCTTTCCCTTCGTGATTTTTTTCGCGAGTTTTTCGGCTTGCTTCTGGTCGACCTTCCTTTCGACCTCTTCGATCAGACTCAGCAAGTCACCCATACCCAATATGCGCGAAGCAATACGGTCCGGATGAAATAGTTCCAACGCATCCGATTTTTCACCGACGCCGATGAATTTGATCGGCTTACCGGTTACCTGCCGAACCGACAGCGCCGCGCCTCCGCGTGCGTCACCATCGGTTTTGGTCAAGATTACCCCGGTCAGCGCCAAGGCCTCGTTGAATGCCTTCGCGGTATTCGCGGCATCCTGACCAGCCATACTGTCCACGACAAACAAGGTTTCTATCGGATCGACGGCCGAATGAAGTTCTTTGATTTCGCGCATCATCGCATCGTCGATGTGCAAACGACCCGCGGTATCGATAATCAGAACATCGAGGAATTTCTTGCGTGCGCTGTCCAGAGCCCCGATTGCGATTTCCATCGGATTCTGGTTCGCTTCACTCGGGAGAAACTCAAGGTCCTGTTCGGCGGCCAGGGTTTTCAATTGTTGAATGGCCGCAGGACGATAGACATCGGCGCTGACCACCCCGACTTTCTTTTTCTGATTTTCTTTCAGCCAGCGCCCGAGCTTGGCAACTGTCGTGGTCTTCCCGGAACCTTGCAAGCCTGCCATCAATATGACCGCCGGCGGAGTAGTCGCTAGATTCAACCCTTGATTGGCCTGTCCCATCAGGGTAATCAACTCATCGCGAACGATCTTGATGAGCGCCTGTCCGGGCGTCAAACTGCTTTGGACTTCCCGTCCGAGCGCTCTTTGCTTGACATGCTCAACAAAATCCCGGACGACCGGCAAGGCTACATCGGCCTCCAGCAGCGCCATCCGAACCTCGCGCATCGTGTCTTGAATATTCGCGTCGGTCAGCCGCCCCTGGCCGCGGATTTTCTTTAATGTCTCGTTTAATCGTTCGCTAAGATTGTCAAACATACCGTACCCGGATCATTTGGTCGAAGCATCCCGCTTGTATACGGGATCGATAACAGATTCCAAAAAAGGATTGCATCGTTCGACCGGAAACAGAAATGGCCTGAAAATCCGGTTGGCTCCAGTTCCTTCCGCCCGCGATGCTCGGTTGCCGACGCCACGTCGACGAGATAAGCAACCCCTGTAGCAACCTCCCGGTGCTTCAACTTCACCACTCATTATGCCAGACTAAGAGCCAAAGGAGGGGACAATTGGCGTATTCTAACTTAATCGGCATACTTTCAATAATGGTCTATGTCATCGCGACGGTACTGGTGTCGCGATCCATTATCAACAAACATCCCGAATCCGGACACAAAAAACCGAAGCCTTTGCACTTTCTGTTACCCGCGGGAATCGCGGCAGTATTGCACGCCGCATCGCTGTCGGAAGACTTCTGGAACAGGCAGGGAATGAATTTCAGCTTCATGAGCAGCGCGTCGCTCGTGGTATTGTTGATTGTCGTTATCGTATTCACGACGGCCTTGGGCAAACCGGTCGAAAAGCTCGGAATCGTGATTTTTCCTCTGGCGGCGTTGATCCAGACCTGTAAGTTGAGCCTGCCTCAACAAATGCATATCATCCGGGAGACCAGCGTCGGAATGGACATTCACATTTTGTCATCCATCCTGGCCTACAGTATCTTGAATATCGCTGCGATTCAGGCGGTCCTTCTAGCCTTTCAGGATCGGCAACTTCATCACCATAGGAGCAACCCTTTCATAAGCTCCTTCCCTCCGTTGCAGACGATGGAATCCCTGTTGTTTCAGATGATTGGCGCCGGACTTCTGTTATTGACCATTTCCCTTGCCAGCGGCCTGTTGTTCGTTCAGGATCTGTTTGCACAACACTTGGCTCACAAGACCGTACTGTCAATGTTTGCCTGGATTTTGTTTCTAGTGCTGCTTATCGGAAGGATGGTGTTCGGTTGGCGCGGGCAGACCGCGATCCGCTGGACGCTGGGCGGGTTTATTTCGCTCATGCTGGCCTACTTCGGCAGCAAAATGGTACTCGAAATTATCCTGCACAAAACCTGGACCTTTTAGCGGTCTAAATATTGCGCTCGCCCATCCGACCGAGTTCAGATACGCCGGAATCATGAAACCCCCGCCGACCTCCGGCTTGGAAAATTGGCTGTTGACAGCAAGACCGACAAGGGATCAGCCGGCCGCGGAATAAGCTTCGAGCGCGTCTTTCCGCTGATTGAATTTTTGCAGTGCTTTGCGCAGCTTATCCCGTTTGGCTGCACCGAGTCGAACGATTTCGCGGTCTTTTTCCAGAATGATCCGAATTCCCGCGGATAGATTCGCTTTCCGCACGTTCAATGGCTTGGAGAAAAATTCGGCCAGCAGCTTTTTGCGTTCCCGTTCACAGATCGTCACGTCATCCCAGCGTTCCTGACGGGCGTGCTCGAGCATTTGTTCACTGATTGAAATGATGGTCTGAAAATCGTCCGGCTTGTCTTCGTTCATAATACCTTACCTTCTTCGCTATACATTGCAATTTTCTGAAATTCCTCCGGAATCGTATCCCAGGCACCCTTAATCTTAAGTAACAGCCCAGACACTTCATCCAGCTTGGCCGATTCGTTATCGGCATTCGCTTGTACCAGGGTGTACCCCATATATTCATACAATCCTTCGAGATTTTGTGCGATCTCACCCCCTTTTTCATGATCCAGACTGCCTTTCAGGCCATCGATTATGGAAATCGCGAGGCCTATATTTCGGCCCTTTTCAGCAACTTCGCGGCGCTCCATATTCCCTTTGGCAACAGCCAGCTTCTCCAACGCTCCCGCCAAGAGCATCTGGATCAATCGGTGTGGACCGGCGCTCGCCACACCGCTGTGAACCGCCACTTGCCGGTAATGTTGCGCACCCTGTCCAATTCCTGAATTCATACGTCGCCACCTTTTGCTTATCTAAATTTGGGAAACCGATTGCTTCATGTTCGAAATCGAATTGTTTAATTGTCGCGTTTGCCAAAACCAGGCAGATTCGATAACTGCTGGGTCAAAAAAGTATTCGTGGTTTGCAGCTGGCTTATTAAAGTATCCAGTGCCGTAAACTGGGAAACCAGGCGAGCCTGATACGACGACAGGCGCCGACTCTGTTCGGCGCGATGTTCCCCGATGTCTTCTATTCTGTCATTCAGATTGTTGATCTTTGAATCAATGATACTGCCGGTATCGAGTATGCCATCGATCAAGTCATCCAGCGTAACGGAGATTCCTCGCGCGAAGGACAGATCACCGCGATCTCCCAAGGCCCCGCCCAATACCTCGATCGAGATTCCAGAGGCATTGCCCGTCCCGGTCAAGGTTTGTCCAGTGCCGCTTGCCTGGAGACCGCCAATCGTGCCGGCCACATCGACCCCGGCTGTTCCAGCCCCGGCGGAAAGGCCCAAAGTCGCGGCCGAAGCCGCTCCAACCGAAGTAATTTCCACCGTGGATGCGCTTCCGAAACGATCCGACGTAATCAGAAACTTCCCCGACTGGAAAGTTACCGCAACACTGACACCCGCGGCCGCTAAGCTGAGGTCGCTGTTTATTTTTTGCTGTAATTCAGTCGCGAGTTCAGCGCCGGTGTTGTAGGAACCCTGACTCAAATGAATGGTCGCCGAATCGACACCATCCACCTTGATGCCCAGGGTATCGTTGGTGCTGTCCAAGGTGAGCGGAAATGCGCCGGCTGCAGCGCCTGAATAGGCACCCTGCGTGGCCAATTGGGTGATATTAATCGCGTAGTTACCGGGGATGCTTTGGTTTTCCGACCCCGAGAAGCGCAGCAGGGAATCCGGGACCGTCCCGGATTCGGAAAAAAGCCGGGCCACCGCATCCGGATCCGTATCCACCGCGGCTTGCAATTTCGAGCTATCCAGCTTCAACGTGCCATCCTTTTCCGTTGTAATGCCAATATCGGCCAGCGAAACCACTGCGCCGCTCAAACCGCTAACCGCATTGGTCAGGAGGTTGCGAATCCTGGATTCGATGCCCCGAAGCGAAGAATCGCCAAACAACGGTCCCGCCTGGCCCGTGTCGGCATTGTAATGGCTTAAATCATCGAGGCTGTCGATCAATGTATTAAAATCATCAACGAACTGTTTAACCTTGTTCGTGACCGCTGCCGATTCCTTCGTGATCGTCAAATCGGTCGTGGTCCCCGGAGCGGCCGATTTCAGGTTAAAAGTGATACCTTGAATAACGCCTTCAACGATATTTTCCGAGCGTGTGATTGTCAGGCCATCCACGACAAGCTTCGCGTCCGCCGCGGCAACCGTTTCCGTCAGATTCTTCCCGCTGCCGGATCCCGCGGCGGTCGGATCGTAGGCCAGTTGAGACAATCCGGCATCGTCTTGGTTATTGCCGTCCAGATCGCTTCCGACAATGATTTCAAGGCTGTTTTCGGCTCCCGTATCGACCGACGAAAATACCAGCCGGTGACCGGTACCGTCGTCTACGATCGATGCGCGGACACCGATATCCGCGTCATTGACCGCATCGCGAATTCCGGAAAGGGTGTTGTTCGCCGGATCGATATTGACGGTCTGAATGGCTTTCTGGGCATTCGCGCTGAAGGTATTCGTGCCGCTGTCGTAAGTTCCGAAACGAAACGTTAATGTACCGCTGCCGACAACATCGGCATCGCTTGCAAAGGCTTTTGAAGCGAGCTTTTGCGAGCGGGCAAGGCTCTGAATTTCGATGCTATGCTGCCCGACTCGGGCATCGGTGTCCGCCGTGACGGTATACAGGTCGCTGTCCCCCGATTCAGCGGAAATCGTTTGAAAATCAGTAATGGACAACAGCTCCTGCTGCGCCGACTTGAAATCGGAAAGCGCACTCTTGAAAAGCCCGAGCGCCGAAAGTTCAGCCTGAAATTTCGCTTCGCGCCGGTCGAATCTAGCGCTCGCCGCCTGACCTTCGGCGGCAACCAGCTTCTGCACCAATCCGGCAAGGTCCAGTCCGGATCCGATCCCCAAAGATGATATGCCAGGCATTTCAGGATCCTCTGATTAAAAATCTGTGCAAAAGAAAATAGTCAAGAACGAAAATCAGGGCGTTCGATGATTCAGGAAATTCTGGCCTGAGTCTAAGCAATCACCTTGAGCAGGCGCCCTTCCGTCCCGCCCTCTTTAAAATGTCTGGCCAGTTCCAGCAACTCTTCGGAAGGAATCTGCCGGATCGTTTCGCCATTTTCGGCATTTACTACTTTAACAACCACGCGACCGCTTGCCTCATCCACACTGAAATGCAACTCCCGCCGCACTGCCTGAATGGCTTCATTGATTTGCAACACGGTATCTTTCAGATCGGTTGCCTCCGTCTCCGGGTTCTTCTGTTGATTGTCAGGAGCTTTTTCGAAACCGGTTGATTTCGGTTCGTCTGAACTATTTGGCAGCCCGGTTCCGTGGAAGCGGGTAATTTTTACCGAACTCATCGCCGAAGCCGGAATGGTCTGGAAGCCGATTTCTAGCGCCATTTCATTCACCTATGTAGAGTCGTGCCAAGCTTCGCTGGAAATTCAGATGACCGGATTTTTACGATGATTGGTCCGCGAGACACGATCGATCCCCGGAAGAGCAAAAACCGTCCCTGGTATCGCGCTCTTCCAAGAAATCAAAAAGGATCGACTGCGATTACTGGAGCAAGGACAGGACGCTCTGCTGAATCGAGTTAGCCTGAGCCAGAATCGCGGTGCCGGCCTGTTGCAGGATCTGGTTCCGCGTCAGGTTTGCGGTCTCCTGAGCAAAATCCGCATCCCGGATTCGCGACCGCGCCGCACTCAGATTCTCGGCGCTGGTCTGCAGGCTGTTGATGGTTGACGTGAAGCGGTTCTGCAGACCACCGAACGCGGACCTTTGGTCGTCCACCGTGGAAAGTGCCGCATCGACGATCTTGATGGCCAGGGTCGCGTTGGTGGAGGTGCTCACGTCCAGAGTTGAAACCGATAACAACGTCGACGTGTTCGTGAGCCCATATCCACTACCCGCATCCGTCACACTGAACGATTTCGAAGAGTCCAGTTCAA
>JAKEEL010000125.1 GCA_022616595.1 Methylococcaceae bacterium | reverse complement strand
CCCGCACGGTATAAATACCACCGGCATCAATGGCTCGGCGTGCGCGCCATGAGTTCCTCGATTCCCACGCCGACCTCGGCGCCCTTGAACACCGAGCCGCTCACCCGGTTCTTGAATTTCTCAAGCGCCAGATCATAGGCTGTTTCCGGCAGGGGAACATAACCCACTTCCTTGACCAGGGGCGCCGCGTGCTCCTTGTTCAGGTAAAACTCGACGAAACGCGCGACAAAGGGCTTGCTGTCCGCGGATTTTTTGTTCACGTAGATGAAGATCGGACGCGACAGGGGCTGGTAGGTGGCATTCTTGGCGGTTTCCACGGAAGGCGCGACCGGTTCGCCGCCCTTCCAGGAAATCGGCGCGGCCTTGACTTTGTCCTTGTTCTCCTCGTAATAGGCCAGGCCGAAAAATCCCATCGCATTCACGTCGGTGGCCACACCCTGCACCAGCACGTTGTCGTCTTCGCTCGCGGTGAAGTCGCCGCGGCTGGATTTGCCCTCGACAACCGCCTCGACGAAATAGTCATAGGTGCCGGAGTCGGTGCCCGGACCGAACAGGGTCAAGGGGCGGTCCGGGAAGCCGGAGCGCACCTGGTTCCAGTTGCTGATCGTGCCCTGGGCCGCCGGTTCCCAGACCTTTTTCAGCTCTTCAACGGTCAGATGATCGACCCAGTCGTTTTCGGGGTTGATCACGACCGTCAGCGCGTCCAACGCCGCCGGCAACTCGATATACTCGATGCCGTTCCCGGCGCACAGGGTCTTCTCCTCGTCCTTTATCGGGCGCGATGCATCCGAAATGTCCGTGTCGCCACGGCAGAATTTTTTGAATCCGCCTCCGGTGCCCGAAACACCCACGGTGACCATGGTCTTGCCATTCTCGGCGCTCTGGAATTCTTCGGCCATGGCCTCGGTGACCGGGAAAACGGTGCTGGACCCATCGACCTGGATCAGGTCGATTGCAGGAGCGGTTTGCGATACCGTAGCGGCCAGCAGCAGCGCGGCGCGGGCTGACGTTGTGTTCATGTTTTTTCGAATGATGGTTATCCCGGATCGGGCGCGCCATTTTAAAGGCTGAATGTTACGAAAACATGACAGATCGATTCGCGCAGAGACTTGGATTGACGTGGATACGCTTGGCCGGGCGGACGCTGCTCCGCCCGTTTCGGATCGTCGATCACGAACGCCGCCTGAAGTGCCTGGATGATGGCTTATGATCGCCTTTCCCGCGGCCGGCTTTCCGAGCGTGCCAACCCCAGGGGATTTTCCGGATCGATATGGTCCATGAACGGGATGCGGCGATCGTTGTGGGTGATCTGGTAGATCCAGCCGAGCCAGTTGCTGACCAATGCCCGCGCGGTGTCACGCCAGGTGATGTCGAGATGTCCAGCAATTGACGACTCGGGAAATTCGGGCGCAGCCCGGTTTCTGTTTTTCGCGGTGATGATCTGCTGCCGGTATTCGCTCAATACCCGTTTCGAGTCCTCATCGAAATAATTTTCCGGGAAGGGCGGGTATTCCGATAGTTCACCGCGAAAGAAGCGCAGCGTTTCGCGCTTGTATTCTTTCATCAGGCTGATTCGGTCATATTCAGGATGTCCCTGAAAATAAACCACGCGGAATCCGTCCGGACTGACCCATAGATGGACGCCGGCTTCCTCGCTTTCGGCGAGTATCCGGAGCCCGGCTGCTTCGAGTTCGGACCGGAAGACTTCGTTGAAGCGCGAATGCGGCACGTCGAAACGGGTGTTCAAATCGTTCACGAGCGGGTGGCTGCGATCGACCAGTCGATGCGGAAATACGCCCCATCTCTTCTCGCCGAGATGCGAGCGTCGGATGCGATGGCAATATTCAACCAGGGCATGGCTCGCGAGACAGGAACACAGGGTGGACGTGACGTTCTCTCTTGCCCAGTCGAACACCTCGCTCAGCGGCTTCCAGAACGATTCATCGGGAAGCCGCGGGTGGGTCACATTGGCCCCGCTGATGATCAGCGCGTCCAAGCCGTCCTGCTTGATTTTTTCGAAGGTTTCGTAGTATCGCGCAATATATTCCCGAGCCTCCGGGCCGCGTTGCAAGCCTGGAATCGTAAAGGGATGCACATAGAACTGGACGATTTGATTACACGCTCCGACCAGCCGGAAGAACTGCCTTTCGGTCGCTGCCAGTGCGGAATCCGGCATCATATTGAGCAAGCCGATATGCATCTCCCGGATGTCCTGGTGCAGCGCGGTCTCGGCCGACAAAACGGTTTCTCCTTCGCGGGCCAGCCGCGCGAGGGTCGGCAGATCATTGTGGGCGACCAAGGGCATCAGATTTCCTCTTGTGAACAAAGCGCTGACAAGACCACGAACTTCATGACCGCTGCTTCATGGCATCCGCAATCAGATCGAGAAAATTCTGTTCGGATTTCACCCTGGAGATGTCTTCGGCATCGATGACATAACCGAATTCTTCGGCGATGCATTCGTAACGCGGGAGTCTCGAAGAAAACAGTCTCGGAAACACCCAGCTTACGAATTCATCAGGCGGAATCGAATCGGGATTCGCGATCCCGTTTTCCGCCATAAAAGTCCGCAGATTTTCATCGAGAAAGGATTCACGATAATACAAAGGCTTCGGGTTTTCGCGGGCCCTTTGGATCAGCGTCTTTTCAAGCTCGCTTGAGGCCTTTAAATAAACGATGACCGTGTGTTCCGCGAGCGTTTCGATGACTTGCGGGCAATCCAGTTCGCAGAGACTGCCGCCCGCGTCATTCACAAAATGTTTGTAGCCATAAATCTGCTCGGCTTTCCGGATGAATTCCGGGACATCCAGCATGGCATTGATTTCCGCGCTGCGATGCAGGTTCTGCCTGCGTTTGAATTCCGGCAGGGAAAGCCCTCCGAGGGATTCGTCGCCGACTTTCCCGAGAAAGGTGGATACCGGATACAGGTTGTTCACGGTGATGTTATTGCAGATATAGATGGAGTCCGAGCGTAACAGATCGCGCAGAAAAGGAATCTCCATCGCCTGCCGTTTGATGTTGTCGAGAATCGGCTCCTCGAGATATTTCGTGCCGATCCGATAATCTCCGGAATAATGAAACCACTTATCCCTGGGGAGATAATTCGACAGCGTGGTTTTACCGACCCCGGACATTCCGAGCAGCGTGATTCTCCTGAATTCACAGTCCAGGAATTCCCGAGGGCTCATGTGCATTTTCGAAATGTTTCGTGGTGAAATTCCTGGAACGGATCTCGAAGATCAAAAAACGCTCCAATAATATCATGTCATT
>JAKEEL010000124.1 GCA_022616595.1 Methylococcaceae bacterium | reverse complement strand
TTTCATTTTCCGGGGTGGCGACCGCTTTCCAGGACGGTTAGGACTTATGCTCCAAGCGCGTTTTCGACCAACTTTTTCTGCCCTTCGATATGCCGCTTGAAACTTCCTTCGGCCGGTGAAGCCGACATCGGACGGCCGACATAATCGAGCTTGATTTCGTTGCCCACCAGTTTCAGAAAGCGGTGTTTGATCTGATACCAGGCACCCTGATTCTGCGGTTCCTCCTGACACCAGATCAGCTCTTGGATTTTCGGGTAAGCGGCCAGTTCGTTCGTCAATTGTTTCAGTGGAAAGGGATAGAGCTGTTCGACGCGCAGGATGGAGATGTGATCGATTTCTTTTGCCCGGCGGGCCTCGAGCAAATCGAAGTAAACCTTTCCGGAGCACAACAGGACACGGGTCACTTTTTTGCGGCCGATCGCGTCGATTTCGGGGATCAAGGGATGAAACTGGCCGCCGGTGATCTGTTCCAGGTTCGAAACCGCCAGTTTATGACGCAACAGGCTTTTGGGACTCATCACGATCAAGGGTTTCCGGTATGGACGCAGGACTTGGCGGCGCAGCAGATGGAAAATCTGAGCCGGCGTGGTCGGCACGCAAATCTGCAGGTTGTGTTCCGCGCACAGTTGAAGAAAACGTTCCAGCCGCGCCGAGGAATGCTCCGCCCCCTGCCCTTCATAACCGTGCGGCAGCAGCATGGTCAGCCCGCACAAACGCCCCCATTTACTTTCCCCGGAACTGATGAACTGATCGATTACGACTTGCGCGCCATTCGCGAAATCGCCGAACTGCGCCTCCCAGAGGACCAGCGAATCCGGTTCCGCGGTGCTGTAGCCGTATTCGAAACCCAGCACGCCTTCTTCCGACAGCAGGGAATTGTAGATGTAGAAGGTCGCCTGGTGGTCGCTCAGATGATTGAGCGGGACATAGGTTTCCCCGTTGATCTGGTTATGCAGCATGGCATGGCGATGGAAGAATGTCCCTCGGCTGACATCCTGACCGGTCAAGCGAACATTGCGGCCCTGGGTCAGCAATGATGCATAGGCCAATATTTCGGCGAAGCCCCAGTCGATCGGCAACGCCCCCGCGGCCATTTTCTTCCGGCTTTCCTGTATCTTTTCAACCCGCGGATGCAATTCGAAGCCGGGAGGTTGCTGGGTCAGCTTGTCGGTCAGCGCCCGCAACTGGTCCAGCGGTAATGTCGTGTTGCAGGAAGTCGTCCAGCTGCTTCCGAAATATTGGTTCCATTTCACGCTATAAGGGTTGACCACCTGCTCCAATATCGGATAGCCGACTTTTTCGCCTTGCTCCAAGGCCAGGATGTAATCCTCTCCGAATTTCCGGGCTTCTTCTTCGCTCAGAATATTTTCCCGGATCAACCGATCGGCATAGATTTTCAGGGTTGTCGGGTGATTTCGGATCTTTTGGTACATGATCGGCTGGGTCACCGCGGGTTCGTCGGCTTCGTTATGCCCGTGGCGCCGATAACAAACCAGATCGATCACCACGTCTTTTTGAAATTCGGTGCGATAGTCCAAAGCCAGCCGCGTGACGAACAGCACTGACTCGGGATCGTCGCCGTTCACATGGAAGACCGGCGCCTGGACCATATTGGCCACGTCCGTGCAGTATAGAGTCGACCGGGCATCGAAAGAGTTGCTGGTTGTGAATCCGATCTGGTTGTTGATCACGATATGAACCGTACCGCCGGTCGAATAAGCCGGGGTTTCCGCGAGATTCAAAGTTTCCATGACCACCCCCTGCCCGGCGAAGGCTGCGTCGCCGTGAATCAAGATCGGCAGCACTTCCAGGGTGCCCGACTTGCCGCGGCGATCCTGTCTGGCGCGCACCGAACCTTCGACCACCGGATTGATGATCTCCAGATGCGAGGGATTGAAAGCCAGAGCCAGATGAACCGGTCCGCCCGGGGTATCGATATCCGACGAAAAACCCATGTGGTATTTGACGTCCCCGGCCTTGGCCTGTTTCAGGGTCGAATAGCTGCCTTCAAATTCGTCGAACAGGATGCTCGGGCTTTTACCGAGCACGTTGACCAGAACATTCAGGCGGCCCCTGTGGGCCATGCCGATCACGACTTCCTTCGAACCATAGCTGCCCGCGGTCTGAATCAGTTCATCGAGCAACGGAATCAAGGATTCGCTTCCTTCGAGCGAAAAGCGTTTCTGGCCGACATATTTTCGATGCAGATATTTTTCGATGCCTTCCGCGGCCGTCAGAAGCCTGAGAATCTTTTTCTTCCTTTCAGGAGACAGGTTGATTTTTCCGCGACTGCTTTCGAGCCGGTAGGCGATCCATGAATTGATCCCGATGTCCACGATATGGGCGTATTCGGAACCAATATTTCCGCAGTAGGTCTCCTTCAACCGAGAGAGGATCTGCTGCAAAGGAAGTTTCTCGTCGCCATAAAGGGTACCCGTATCAAAGACCGTATTCATGTCCAGGTCGCTCAGCCCGTAATAGGTAGGATCCAGATCCGGTACAGCGGCGCGCGGATTCAGACCGAGCGGATCGCAATTGGCTTGCAGGTGTCCGCTGAGCCGGTAATGGTGAATCAGGCGCGTGACCGACGACTGTTTCAGCAGAGGAATTTCGGTCTCGACAGCCCGGATACGGCCACCGGCGGCCGGCGGAATCTCGGCCAACCTGGCAAAACGGTTGCGAATCGGCGAATGCGGGATGTCCATTTGAATGCCGTACTGATTTTGCAGGTTTCTGAAGCGTTCCCGCCAGGTTTCGCCGACCGAATCGGGTTCCCTGAGAAACTGTTCATAAAGGTCTTCAATAAAGCTGGCATTTGCGCCATAGTAAGCGGAAGATTCACGGAAGTGCTGCAGTAGATCATTCATGGCGATAACCCTGGGTGTGTACGGCTCGGAGGGGTTTGGAACGGGTTGATTCTAACCGCTTTAGCGTGCGAATTGTGAAAAAACTTGGCGGAAATTTAATGCAAGCCGGCCGGTCTTTTACTACTATTTTTATAACGATTTAGCGGCCGTAGGGTGCGCCATGCGCACGCAGAACATTCGATCTGCCCACGCTGTTTCGCGTGCGCGCGGCGCACCCTGCGGACTTAAGAATACTTTTATGTCATGGCAAAAAAACCCAGTTGATTTGGTCCCGGTCGGGTTCGGAAAACAAGTCGAGAACAGGGTCCGACCGGCGCGGTGAATGGAGATGGTTGACTTTTTTCTGATTTTCCAAATTGTCGTAGAAAATGTCCGGCTCGGCATCCAGTCGAGCCCGGTGATCACCGGTGTGAATCCGGCGTTTAATCAACTGCTGGGTTATACGACGGATGAAATCACCGGAAAGTCCGTCAAAACCCTGTTCTTCAGCGCCGGGGATACGCGCAAATTCCATCGGGCCATCGTCGAAAAAGTACTGACTCACCGGGTCATCGGCGGACTGGACATCAATCTGAAAACCCGGCAGGGCGAGAAGTTTCCGGTGCACCTTTCGATTTCGCCCATCTATCACGGCAATTCGGTCAATCAGGAGATTGTTTGCATCGCACGGGATACGGCACAAACCGAGTCTTTCGAACGGGCTCTGATGGAAAGCGAGGAACGCTTCCGTCAAATGGCCGACATGACCGGAGAATGGCTTTGGGAGCAGGACCCCTCCGGGCAGTACATTTACAGCAGCGCGGCCGTGACCAATATTCTCGGCTATTCACCCGAAGAAGTGATCGGCAAAAATTACTCCGAGTTGTTTACCGAGTCTTCGCGCCTCAAATTCAGCGTGGAGATCGAAAGAAAGAAAATCGGACGGTTTTTCAATCTGCTGAACCAGTATCGCCACCGGGACGGCCATGTGATCAGCACCGAATCGACCGGCGTGCCGATTCTGGACCGGAACGGTGTCCTGATCAAATGGCGCGGCGTCGATCGCGATATTACCGAGAGACGCCGGGTCGAGGAAGAAATCCGCAAAGCCCACGTGAAACTCGCGGTCGCCCACCATGAGATGAAGATCGCCCGGAGAATCCAGGAATCGCTGCTGCCTTCCGGACCCTTGATCGTTCCCGGGGTGCGGGTCGAGGGCTATTGCCTCCCGGCGGATCAGGTCGGCGGGGATTATTTCGATTATTTCTGCCGCGACAATGGCACGGTCGACGTGGTGATCGCCGATGTATCGGGTCACGCGGTCGGCCCGGCCCTGTTCATGGTCGAAACGCGCAGCGCGTTGCGCACCCAGACTCAGATGATCTCGGAACCCGGCGAAACGCTGTTCTTGATGAACCGCTTTCTGTACCACGACCTGAGTCAGTCGGACCATTTCATCACCATGTTCTATCTCCAATACAACTGTGCGACGCGTAAGATCCGCTATTCGAACGCGGGCCACAACCCCCCGTTATTGATGCGGCGCGGCTCGGATAGCTGCCAAACGATGGATGCCGAGGGGCTGGTGCTCGGGGTCAAGGATGTGGTTTGTTTCGATCAGAAAGAACAAACGCTCGAACCGGGCGATCTGGTTTTCCTCTATACCGACGGTCTCACCGAAGCCCAGGGACCGGACGGTGAATTTTTCGGCACCGGTCGGCTATGCCGGCTCCTCAGCGATCACTCGCACCTTTCGGCCGATCAATTGATGGACGTCTGCGTCGCCGAATTGAAATCCTTCCGGAAAACCGACACCTTCACCGACGACCTCACGATGGTGGTTCTCAATGTGACCGATGAAGTTTTGGACTGAATAGGACTTGAATTCGAATTTCGAGAAATCCAGGGTTCACCTTGCCGGTCGCAGTGGTCAAGACCGTGGCGCGCCGTGGGATTCTATTCACGCGACCTCGATTCTTACCGCGCAAACTTTGTATTCCGGGATTTTCGCGACCGGATCCAAGGCGGCAATCGTGAGATTATTCACATTCTGCACGTCCGGAAAATGAAAATTTCCGAACACGAGCCCGGGTGCGACCCGTTCCGTAACGATCACGCGGGCGACCATTTCGCCTCGTCTGGATGATAGTTTCACCCTTTCATGCCCGTTCAGGCCGATCGCGTCCGCATCCCGGGCACTGATTTCGACCAGACTTTCCGGACAAACGGACAGCAAAGCCCCGACACGCCGGGTCATTTCTCCACCATGCCAATGATAGAGCACCCGTCCGGTCGTCAAATAGAACGGATACTCGGCATCCGGCAGTTCTCGGGCCGGAAGATGTTCGCAGGCATGAAATACGCCCCTGCCGCGCGTAAACTTCCCGATATGAAGGATCGGCGTCCCGGCATGTTCAAGCGACGGCACCGGCCAGTGCAGATTGGCGCCCCTTTCCAGTCGCTCGTGACTCACGCCGCCGTAGGACGGAGTC